>DATJMJ010000162.1:0-23470 GCA_035508795.1 Acidimicrobiales bacterium | reverse complement strand
GGGTATGGGGACGAGATGGCGGCGCAGCTGCTTGGGCAGGGAGCGGACCAGGGCCAGGACGAGCTCGCCCCGCAAACCAGGGACCTGCCATTCGAGGCCAACCTGGCCGAGCTGGTCCAGTTCGGCGAGCGGCACCTCGGCCACGACCCCATCGTCGGGGTCGCTCGGCCCCCACCTGTAAGCGAGCCTCAGCGAGCCGCCTGCCCCGGTGGCCCACGTGTCGGGGTAATCGGACGGGTCGGGCCTCTCGGTGGCCCCCGTGTGGATGTCCTCGCTGCGGGCCTGGAGAAAGGCCCGGCCGCCGGGGGGCTGGCGGCGCCACCACGCATCGAACGTCGGGCCCGACACAACCTCGGCCGGCAGGCGTTGCCCGTAAAACTCCGCCAAGGCATCCTCGGCTGCGAAGACGTTGCCTCTGCGGGCCCGCTGGAGCTGTGCGGTCAGGTGCTCGAGCTCTGACAGGTTGCCCCGGACGAACTCCGGTGCACCTTCCCAGTCTCCTTGGACAAGCCCTTGGCTTATGAAAGTGGCGCGTGCTTGCGCCTTGTCGAGCTGGGCCAGGCTCGTCCGGCGCCCCGTGACGACTGCGAGCCCGTGGAGCGCTGCCCGCGCGAGCACGAAAGCCTCGCCGCGGACCTCGTCCCATACCGGGTCGCCATAAGACCATTTGAGCAAGTGCGACGCCGATGTTTCGACCCACTTGGGCCGCACAGGCGCGTCGACCCTCGCCCACAACCGGCTCGTCTCGACCAGTTCCGCCGCCATGACCCAGCGCGGGGCTTTCCTGGCAAGCACCGAGCCCGGCCAGATCGCGAACCGCGCGCCGCGAGGGCCGGCGAAGTCGGGACGGTCCCCCTCGCGTGCCCCGACCTGGGTGACGACCCCCGACAGGAGTGCGCGGTGGAGCACGGCGCTGCGCTGCTCGCGAGAAGGCGGGGGACCAGGTGGGCGTTGCCCTCCCCGGGCAAGGCCGAGTTGCTCGCACAACAATGCCAGCTGCCCATGGACGTCCTGCCATTCGCGCACCCGCTGGTAAGAGACCAGCTCGCGGCGGCACAAGCGCCGGAACTGGCCCGAGGTGAGCTCGGCCTGGCGCTCCGACAGGTACCCCCACAAGTTGAGGAAGCTCACAAAATCGGAACGCCCGTCGTCGAAGCGGGCATGCAGTGACGCAGCCAAATCTCTTTTTTCTGCTGGTCGCTCACGTGGGTCCTGCACGGACAGAGCGGACACGACGACAAGGGCGTCTTCGAGGCACCCCAAGCGCGCCGCCTCGACGAGCATGCGCCCATGGCGGGGGTCGAGCGGCAACTGCGACATCTTGCGCCCGGTACCGGTCAATTGGGGGCCGCCGGGCCGTGGCCCGGCTTCTGCGTGGCCAGGAGCGAGCTGGCGACCCTGCGGGCCGGCGGGGTCGCCGGAGCGGGCGAGCGCCCCAAGTTCATCCAGCAAAGTGATCGCGTCGGCGATGTTGCGGCGGTCGGGCGGGTCGACGAAGGGGAACTCCGCTACCTCCCCAAGGCCGATGGCGGCCATCTGGAGGACCACGGAGGCCAGGTTGGTGCGAAGGATTTCGGGCTCTGTGAACAGTGGGCGCGAGGCGAAATCCTCGGCGGAGTACAGCCGTGCACAGACCCCCGGGCCGAGACGCCCGCACCTGCCGGCGCGCTGGTTGGCGGAGGCCTGCGATATCGGCTCGATCGGCAGGCGCTGGACCTTCGTCCGCCGGCTGTAACGAGAAATACGGGCATTGCCCGGGTCAACCACGAACCTGGTACCCGGGACGGTCAAGGAGGTCTCGGCAACGTTGGTCGCCAGCACGACGCGTCGCCGGGTGTGGGGCTCGAAAATCCTGTGCTGCTCGGCGGTGGAGAGCCGCCCGAACAACGGCAGCACTTCGGCGTCGACGAGGGCCACCCGGCCGAGCGCTTCGGCAGTGTCGCGGATCTCCCTTTCCCCTGCCAGGAAAACGAGGACGTCTCCCGGCCCTTCCCGGCACAACTCGCTTACCGCGTCGCACACGGCCTGGACCTCGTCCACCTCCTCGTCGAGCCCTGCAGCGCCGTCGCCGGTCGGCGCGCTGTCTGCGCGGCTCTGCGGCTCGACGCTCGGCGCCAGCGCCGCCTCGTCGTCCTCGTCACCCGCCTCCCAGCCCGTGCCGCTCGGCCGGTAGCGGATCTCGACGGGGTAGGTGCGGCCGGTCACTTCGATCACGGGCGCGTCCCAAAAGTGCTTCGAGAACTTCTCCGTGTCGATGGTCGCCGAGGTGACCAGGAGCTTTAGGTCCGGGCGCGACGGGAGCAGTTGCTTCAAGTACCCGAGGATGAAATCGATGTTGAGGCTCCGTTCGTGAGCCTCGTCGACAATGAGAGTGTCGTAGGCACGCAATTCCCGGTCCCCGTGCAACTCCGCCAGGAGCACCCCGTCGGTCATGAGCTTTACCAGCGTGCCGTCGGCGACACGGTCGGTAAACCTGACCTTGTAACCCACCGCCTGCCCGACCCCGGTCCCGAGCTCGTCGGCGACTCTTTCGGCAATGGCCCGGGCAGCGATCCGGCGCGGCTGGGTGTGCCCGATGACGCCGGCGCTCCCCCGCCCTGCTTCAAGGCAGATCTTCGGGAGCTGGGTGCTCTTGCCCGAACCGGTCTCACCGGAGACGACCAGGACCTGGTGGGCTGCCAAGGCAGCCGCTATCTCGTCGCGCCGGGATGTGATCGGCAGGTCGGCGGGGTAGCGCAGCGGGAACGAGAGCGAAGCGCGCGTGCGCTGCCGGGCCGCCTCCCGGTTATGGACCGGCACACCTGCCCGAGCACGCCTCGACGCCACGCAAACCAGATTGCCGGGCCCGGCGGCAAGTCCTAGGGCGCGCTTGGGCAACAGGCTCGCTGGGCTCCGGCCTGGCCGGGCTTCGCCGCGCCCTCGCCGCCTTCGGGGGCCGGCACCGGGTCAGGCCGCCAGCACCCTGCGCACGCCCCGGACGATCTCTTTGTCCTCGCGGGCTTCGATGACAAAAGTCCGCACGGCTGCGCCCGACGACGTGACCTCACGGTCGCCCGGGCTGTCGGCCTCGTTGGCCCCCGCATCGACCTGGACGCCGAGGAACGCCAGGCCCGCCGCGGCACGGGAGCGCACAGGGGCCGACCGTTCGCCCACGCCGCCCGTGAAGACGAGGGCGTCGATCCCGCCAAGAGACGCAGCCATTGCTGAGACGCCTGCCCGCAACCGGTGAAGGTAAACCCCCATCGCGAGCTTGGCGTCCTCTTCGCCCGCTGCCTCGGCGCTCAGGATTTCACGCATGTCCGAAGTCCCCGCCAGCCCCAACAGCCCGGAGCGGTACTCGAGGGTCGAGGCAAGCTCGGCGGGCGGCATGCCGACGTGCTCTTCCAGCCAGACGAGCAGGCCAGGGTCGACCGAGCCCGATCTCGTGGCCATGACGAGGCCCTCCAGGGGAGTGAAGCCCATCGTCGTGTCGACGGAAACGCCATCTAGCACGGCGGCCAGGGATGCGCCCGCACCCAGGTGGCACGTGACCAGGCGCAGTTGCTTGCCACCGGGGCCGGCCAGCTCGCCCGCACGGCGCGAGGCGTACGAATGCGACAGCCCGTGGAACCCGTAGCGGCGCAGCTCCCAGCGCTGGCGCCAGGGCTTAGGCAAGGCGTAGGTACTGGCGGCCGGCGGGATCGTGGCGTGGAAAGCGGTGTCGAAACAGGCCACCGTCGGGGTCTCGGGCAAGAGAGCGCTCACCGAGCGAAGGGCGTTGAGCGATTTGGGTTGGTGGAGAGGTGCGAGGTCGGTCAATGCCTCGAGCTTGTGCAAGACCGTAGCGTCGACGAGCACCGGCTCGGTGAAGACCGTGCCCCCGTGGACTACCCGGTGGCCGACGGCATCGACCTGTCCCGCCTTGGCGACGACGTCTCGAAGGGCGCTGTCGTCGGCCTGCCCGCCCGGAGCAGGGACGGTCTCGGACACGAGCGTGTTGTCCGCCTCGTCGAGCACCGAAAGTTTGAGGCTGCTCGACCCTGCATTGACTACAAGTACGCGGGACGACATTTCAGTACGGCCAGGTCCAGTTGTGGATGGCTGGCTCGTCTTCCCCCTCGAAGCGCGTATAGGCCTTGGCCCTGACTCGCTCGTCGTCCATGTGCTGGCGGAGGGACGCAGCGCGGGAACCAAGGAAAGGCACGCGGTCTATGACGTCCATCACAAGGTGGAAACGGTCGAGGTCGTTGAGCATGACCATGTCGAACGGCGTCGTGGTCGTGCCCTCCTCCTTGTAGCCTCGTACATGCATGTTGGCGTGGTTGGTCCGCCGGTAAGTAAGCCTGTGGATGAGCCATGGGTAGCCGTGGTACGCGAAGATGACCGGCTTGTCCTTGGTGAACAGGATGTCGAACTCGGCGTCGGAAAGCCCATGAGGGTGCTCGCTGACTGGCTGGAGGCGCATCAGATCGACAACATTTACCACCCGGACCTTGAGTTGCGGGAGGTCGAGGCGCAGCATGTCTACCGCCGCGAGCGTCTCGAGCGTCGGGATGTCGCCGCAACAGGCCATCACGACGTCGGGGTCCCCCTCGTCGTTTGACGCCCAGTCCCAAATGCCGATCCCGCGGGTGCAATGGAGGACGGCGTCGGGCATCGACAGGTAGTTGAGGGACGGCTGCTTGCCGGCGACGATCACGTTGACGTACTGGCGGCTCCGCAGGCAATGGTCCGCAACTGACAGCAGGCAGTTGGTATCGGGCGGGAGATAGACCCTGACGACCTCCGCCTTCTTGTTGACGACATGGTCGATGAAGCCCGGATCCTGGTGGGAAAAGCCGTTGTGGTCCTGGCGCCATACATGCGACGACAGCAGGTAGTTGAGAGACGCTATCGGTCGGCGCCACGGGATGTTGTCGGTGGTCTTCAGCCACTTGGCGTGCTGGTTGAACATCGAGTCGACGATATGGATGAACGCTTCGTAACTCGTGAACAGGCCGTGGCGGCCCGTGAGGAGGTACCCTTCCAGCCACCCCTCACATTGGTGCTCGGAGAGCACCTCCATAACCTGGCCTTGCGCCGCGAGGTGGTCGTCCCCGTCCTTGATCACCGCCTCCCACTGCCGGTCGGTGGCTTCGAACAGTGCTTGCAAGCGGTTCGAAGCAACCTCGTCTGGCCCGAAGACGCGAAAGCGGGTGGGGTTCGCCTTCACGACGTCGCGAAGGAACTCGCCGAGGACTTTCGTCGCTTCGGAGAACTTCGTCCCGGGCGGGTCGGCAGCTACGGCATAGGTGCGGAAGTCCGGCAACACGAGGTCGCGGAGCAGCAGTCCCCCGTTGGCGTTCGGGTTTGCGCTCATCCGGCGGTAGCTCTTCGGCGCGAGAGCTGCCAGCTCGGGGACAAGAGCCCCGCCGTCATCGAAGAGCTGCTCGGCATGATAGCTCTGGAGCCAGTCCACGAGGAGCTTGAAGTGGCCGGGGTTCTCCCGGACCTCGGAGAACGGCACCTGATGAGATCGCCAGTTGCCCTCGCTCGGTTGGCCGTCAACCTCCTTGGGGCCAGTCCACCCCTTGGGCGACCGGAACACGATCATCGGCCAATGTGGCCGTGTGGTGTCCCCCTGCTCGCGTGCCGCACGTTTGATGACCGAGATCCTCTCGATGACCTTGTCGAGCGTCGAGGCCATCAGCTGGTGCATTTTGGCCGGGTCGTCGCCGCTCACCCAATAAACCTCGTGCCCGTAACCCTCCAAAAGCGATGTCAGCTCTTCGTCGCCTATCCGGGCGAGCACCGTGGGGTTGGCGATTTTGTAGCCGTTCAGGTGCAAGATGGGCAGCACGACGCCGTCGGTTATGGGGTTGAGGAACTTGTTGGAATGCCAGCCCGTCGCCAAAGGGCCGGTCTCGGCCTCGCCGTCGCCGATTATGCAGCACACGAGCAGCTCAGGGTTGTCGAAGACGGCTCCGTAAGCGTGGGCGAGGGAGTAGCCGAGCTCGCCACCCTCGTGGATTGAGCCGGGTGTCTCGGGTGCGACGTGAGAGGGGATGCCCCCGGGGAAGCTGAACTGGCGGAACAGCTTGGCCATGCCTTCGATGTCGGGGGTTATGTGCGGGTAGACCTCGCTATAGGTCCCCTCCAGATAGGCGTTTGCTACTGCCGCAGGCCCGCCATGGCCGGGGCCCATGATGTAGATCGCGTTGAGGTCCCAGTTGCGGATGACACGGTTCATATGGGCGTAGATGAAATTGATGCCGGGCGTCGTCCCCCAGTGCCCGAGGAGACGCGGCTTGACGTGCTCAGGTTTGAGCGGCTCGCGCATCAACGGGTTGGCGAGGAGGTAGATCTGGCCGACCGAAAGGTAATTGGCGGCCCGCCAGTACGCGTTGATGAGCTCGAGCTCGGTCGCCGAAAGCGGGCCTTCGCCAGAGGAGCGGCCTGTGCCCTCGAGGGGGCCGGACAGCTGGGTTGCCTCGGTCATCGTCGGGTGGCCTCTCCTTTGCATCGGGCCCTCCAACCATCACCGGGAAGGCGGCGTCTGTCCTGCGGGCGGATGGGTCTTTTCGGGCACGCTAGCGGCGGCGGCAGCCAAGCTCAATGGCCCGCTGACAACAGCGAAGCCCGTCCGGCTCGGCCTTGCCTGGCGTCTCTTCGCAGGATCATCACAAATTGATGGCATCGTGGGTACCATCTCGGGCGAAAACTGTTGTTGCGGACGGTGCGACTTCAGACAGTGAGACCCTGGGAGGTGAGGGCGATGAGGCGGATGGCCATAGCGGGTAGAGGCGGGGACAAGCGCTTCTTGCCTCGAGCTCCCAGCTCGCGCGGGCCCTCGTCGGCGATTGGCAGGCGCCGGCTCTCGGTCATGACGGCCGCCCTGTCCATTGCGCTCATCGCTGTCGTGCCCAACCCCGCCTGGGCTGCGGGCCAGTCCGGCGACCGGCACGGCCAACCCTTCCCGGGCCCCACGACGACGAGCCCCGCGACGTCGACCACGACCACCGTGCCCGGGATGCCGCTGCCCGAAGCACCGCCCCCGCTCGCAGAGGACACCTGCGTCAAAGGTAACTGGGAACAGCAGGTCGAGGGCAGGCCCACCGGGTTTTCGCCGTCGAGCGACGGCGCGTACCTGTGGCACGACCCCGACGGTGGTTGGGCATTGCGTGTCACAGACGTCGGGGCGAAAGCGCGGCTGGTGTTCTCCGGCTTCCTCTACAGCGCGAGCGGGCAGTTCACCGATGTGACGGCGCTCGGCTCGGGCAACGGAGACATCGTCTACGAGACCGGTAACAAGCACACGGTACTTTTCCGGTTCGTCGACTTCGGCGTCGTTGACGGGCTCAACTTCGGCACCAGCTGCTCCAAGGCTTTCACGGTCAACATCCACTCGGGGGGACGCCTCCTGCCTGCCGGCGAAGTCTTCCTCGGCACCGGCGGGGCCAACCCCTTGGCCAACCCCTTCAAGGTGGAGCGCGTGCGGCTGGAGGACGCTCTCCCTTAAGCCGGCATGCCCGGGGGCCCCGCCAGGTACCTCCGGGGCAGCGCCTCGGACCACAGCCGGTAGCGTTCGCCCGCGGCCTGCGCCCATTCGGGGCGCGGCTCGCACGCCGTGGACCAGCTTGCCCAGCGAACGGCGTCGTCGGTCCCGGCTTCGAGCCCGGCCGAGATCCGTGCCAGGAAGGCAGCACCGAGAGCAGCACCCTCCGGCACCGCCATCGGCACTACCGCAGAGCCGAGCACTTCGGAGATGGCCTGGAGCCAGTCCCATCTCGAGCTGCCACCTCCGCTCGCGATATAGCGCAGCGGCCGCACGCCCGTCCCGGCGGCCCGCTCGACGATGTCGCGCACCACGAAGCCGCTGGCTTCCAGTGCCGCCCGCCGCAGGTCGGCGGCGCTGTGTGACAGGTCGGCGCCAGCGAGGCCGACGCGGAGCGATGGGTCGTGCCAGGGGACGCGTTCACCGCGCCCCCAGGGCCACCATATGGGGATCTCCCAGGGGCGAGACGCCTCCTCGGCGGGGCGCAACACCCGGTCGGCCCAGTCCACCCACATGCCCCCTGCATTGCTCGCGCCGCCAACCATCGCTTTTCCCGCTGCGATGTGAGGGACGCGCCACAACCCGGCCACCTCGTCGGGCCACCCCGGGACGACCAGCCAGACGACGAGCGTCGACCCCAGGGCGACGAGGACGTCACCGTCGTTGACCGCACCCGAAACGAGCTGCTCGCACATCCCGTCCACCGAGCCTGCTCCCAGTACGACGTCCCCAGCGGGCCCGGGCCCGGCCAAGGCAGCCGGGACGTAACCGACCGCTTCGCCGAACATCGCCACCCGGGGCAGGTGGCCAGGCAGAAGCCCTGCAGCGGCACAGGAGACCGCATCCCAGCCGGACCCGTTGAAAAGAGTTCCGCTCGCGAACGCCGACGCCAGGTCGATTACGCCCTCGCCGCCAAGAGAGGCGTTCGCGACGGCTTGAGCCGGCCAAAAGCCGCGTGCCAACGGTTGCTGCGAAGCCGCCCAGGACGCGAGCCTGGCCATCTCGCCCGTGGCGGTGGGGTCCCGACCGTCCTCGGGCTGCGCCCCGCCCTCTGCCTCGTCGTGAGCTGCCCTCTTGTCCCCGTAAAGGAGGCCCGGCCCAAGGGGTTCACCCGAAGGGCCGACGGCGGCGACCGACGGCATCATCGCCGAAACCGCGACCGCGCTCGGGCCCCGCCCGGCGAGCGGCGTCACGGCACGCGAGAGCGCTGCGCGCGGCCCTTCCCACCAGGTGCGGCCGGCATCGTGCTCGAAACGCCCACCGGGGCCGATGGAAAGGCCGCTTGGTAACCGGGAGCGGCTCACGACCGCCCCGTCCTCGTCGACGACGAGAGCCTTCACCGATGTCGTGCCGACGTCGAGCCCAACTACGAGTGGCGAATTGGTACGGCCGGGCGTCCCCGATTGGGGCTCGTTTGCCATGGTCGGCCAGTATTGCAGCAGATGGCAACACAACCCCTTCGAGATGGCCACAAGGCGTTCGTTACGGCTCCCATGCGAGGCCCGGGCCTGGACAAGCTGGCGAGCCTGGCGCACGTGGTCCACGAGCCATGGACCGATCAGGACCCGCTCAAGCTTTACGACGGCCCGGGGCTCTCGGACCGGCTCCGGGCGGAGGGGGCAGACATAGCGGTGGTCGAGGCCGATTTCGTGAGCGCCCCCGTTTGGGACTTGCCCCTTTTGGCCGTCGCCGCCACCAGGGGAGACCCAAACAACGTCGACCTGGCCGGGGCTACGAAAGCTGGCATCCCGGTGCTGTACACCCCCGGGCGCAACGCGGACGCCGTCGCCGAGCTCACAGTCGGCTTGCTCCTAGCCGTGGCCCGCAAGCTCGTGAGCGCCGACGCCGACGTGAGGAAGCTCGAGGTCTTCCGGGATGGCACCATCCCCTACCAGCGCTTCAGATCCTGGGAGATCGCAGGCAAGGTCGCAGCGGTCATCGGCTACGGGGCCGTCGGCCGGGCTCTCGACTGGCGGTTGCGGGGGCTCGGCATGGAGGTCGTGACGTACGACCCCTACGTGGAAGGGGCGGGCCACGACCTGCGAGCGGCCGTCGGCTGCGCAGACGTCGTGACCCTGCACGCAGCGGTCACGGCAGGGACGGTCGGGATGTTCGGCGAGGAAGAGTTCTCCTGGATGAAACCGGGCTCGATCTTCCTCAACACAGCACGCGCCAAGCTGGCGGACATGGACGCGCTCGTGACTGCGCTCGAGCACGGCGACATCGCCGGGGCCGGTTTGGACCACTTCGAGGGCGAGCAGTTGCCGGCGGGCCACCCGCTCCTGTCGATGGGCAACGTCGTGCTCACCCCTCACATCGGCGGCGCGACCTACGAGACCGAGGCTCGCGGCGCCCAGATGGTGGCTGACGACATCGAGCGCCTCATCAACGGCGCACGGCCTCTCCACCTCGCCAACCCCGAAGTCATCGCCCATTGGCAGGACGACCCGACCAGGACGGTGGCGTCGTGAGGAGCGTTAGCGCCGCACACGAAGCCGTCCTGGCAGCAGCAAAGCAAATGCTCCGCAAAGGCCTCGTCGAGGGCACGTCGGGCAATATCTCCGCTCGCCTCGGCACCGGGGAGATAGTTTGCACGCCGTCGTCGGTCGACTACGAAGCCATGACGCTCGAGGACCTCGTCGTGGTCTCCCCCGAAGGTGAGGTCGTCAGCAGGCTCGCAGAACGCAGCCCGACTTCGGAAGTGCAGTTGCACCTGGCGTGTTACAAGGCGTTCGAAGACATCGGCTCGGTGATACATGCCCACCCGGTTTGGGCGACGATGTTCGCCTGCGCACACCAACCCGTCCCTGCCTGTGTCGATGAGTTCACCATGTACATCGGGGGGGACGTCGGGTGCGCCGAGTACGCCATGTCGGGGTCGGCCGAAGTAGGAGCAAACGCGGTCGCGGCCCTCGAGGGCCGGGGCGCAGCGTTGCTTGCAAACCACGGGATGGTCGCAGTCGCAGCAACGCCCGCCAAGGCCCTCCACATCGTGGCCCTGGTCGAACGCACTGCCCAGATCGCATGGGGCGCCCGCGCGCTGGGCGGCGTGGCCCCGCTCCCCGCTAAGGCGACCTCGGATTTCGCCGGCGTTTACGAGCTGATGCGAAGCCTCTAGCGAGCGCACTTCGTGGCGCTAGTTCGGGCTGCTCGGGCAGTATGGGGCTGTGAGCGAGCTGCCCTGGCCGACCGACCCGCCGGGGCTGCGCGGCTCTCGGGCGGTCTCGAGGCGGGACGAGCCAGGCATGCCTGCCGGGCGGGAGAGCCTGCTCGCGGGCGCTCTGGTAGTCCTCGGCGTCGGCTTGCACGTTGCTGCCATGTTCCCCGACTACCCGGGCAGCCCGGCCAGGCCCGTCACGGCCTCTGCAGACGAGACAGCCATCTACATCTGCCTCGAGGTGGGGTGGGCGCTCGCCGCCCTGCTGGTGCTGACGCGGCTGTCGGTCAGGGGCGGCGCCGCCTTCGGGGCGGGGCTCGGCGCCGTCGAGCTGGGCCTTTTACTGACAGACACCGCCTCGGGCCTTCAGGTGTCCAACGACGCCGCTCCAGGGATCTGGCTCGCCTGGGCCGGCCTTGGCGCAGGCCTGGCCGGGGTCTGCCTCGCCGCTAGTTCCGTGCCCATGCTGGAGGTTCCCAGAGGCCTGCCGTCGCCGTCGATGGTGGTGCGGTCCGCCTTGACCGTGCCTGTCGCGATCGTGGCGGTGGCGGCCTTTTGGCCGAGCTGGGACCACTATCACCTGGTGAGCACTACCGGGCACGCGGTGGACCTCACTATCGGTAACGCCTTCTCTCAACCCACCGGGGTGATGGTGGGAGAGGTCCTGGCCGGCGTGGCGATAGGCGTCGTGGCAATCGTCGCCTCTTTGTGGTCGCCGCCGTGGGTCGGAGCATGGGCCACGGCCGGGGTCGTACTGGCGCTCGCGTCGCAGCTCATATCGGGCGTGGTACAAGTCAACGAACCGCTTTCGGCGACCCTCGGGCCCGACCTGAGCGGGCTCGATGTCCATGCCTCGAGCTTGTGGCTCACGGCATCTTGGGGCATCGACCTCGCGGCCGCCATCGCTCTTGCCTGCCTCGCGGTCTGGGCGGCGCTCGAGCCGGGCCCGGCCCGGGGGCGCTCCCACGGGAACCTCGACCTCGCCACCACTTCAGCCGACGGCGATTTCGTCGAACGGCACGAAGCTATCGCCGAAAAGTGGCCGGCGAACCACCGCTGGCCGGGGGCGTGAGGGCGGGCCTAGCGAGAACGGGCTTGCTTCAGGCGCCGGACCACTTCGAGCCCAGGGCCTCCTGAGGTAGGGGCCTCGGGGCAGTACTGCCTCCCGAGCAGCGCTGATAGCACGGCGCCCGTCGAGCGGGTTATCGCGTCGAGGTCGTAGCCTCCCTCCAGCACGGCGACCACCCGCCCTGGCCCGGGGGCGAACCCGAGGGCGAACGCTGCCAGCCTCGCGTAATCCCCGGCGCTCAGCGCCAGGTCGGCGAGAGGGTCTGCCCTATGAGCGTCGAACCCGGACGATATGAGCACCCATGTCGGGCCGAACCTTCCGACGGCCGGTGCAACGACCTCTTCGAACGCCGCCAGCACCACGTCGCCGGTCGCCCCCGGTGGCAGTGGGATATTGACGGTCAGTCCCTCCGCCCTGGGACCACCCGTGGCGCCGAGAGCACCCGTACCCGGGTAGAGCGGCCACTGGTGGACCGAGACGTAAAGGACGCTCGGGTCGTCCCAGAAGATGGCCTGCGTCCCGTTGCCATGGTGAACGTCCCAATCGAGCACCAGGACACGCTCGCCTTTTGCGACCAGGTGAGCAGCTGCGACCGCGACGGTGTTGACAAGGCAAAAGCCCATTGCCTGGTCTGCGGTTGCGTGGTGCCCGGGTGGCCTGTGAGCCACGAACCCGGCCCCCTCGCCGGAGCTCTCGAGCGCGCCCACGACGGCAAGCGCACCCCCGGCGGCCCGCAGGGCCGTCGGCCACGAACCAGGGCCCGCAAACGTGTCGGCGTCGAGGTGGCCACCTCCTGCATGGCAAAAGTCCTCCAGGGACCGCAGGTAATGCGGCGCGTGGACGAGCTCCAGCTCCTCCCGGCTGGCCTCCCTGGGAGGTAGCTGTACGAGCTCGCCGCCGAGCCCTGCCTCCTCTATGCCCTTCAGGGCGGCCAGGACCCGTGCGGGGCGCTCAGGGTGGCCTTGGCCCGTGTGGTGGTCGTCCAGGTGCGGGCTCGAGCTGAGGTAGAGCACTGGGCCGAGGCTAGGCCCCCTGCGGGGAGCGAGGCCCGGCTACGCAGGTGACTTTGGAGCGCCTACGGCGGGCCGTTAGGCCCTACTGGCGCCGGGCGGCCCCCGCACATCCTTTTAACAGACCAAAAACGGTCGACACGAAAGGAACCTTCAATGCGCAGGAAATCATTCGACGCACTGGTCAGCACAGGCGGCGTCCTGTTGACGGTAGTCCTTGTGGCCGCAGGGATCTTGCTCTTCTGGGGTTACAGCTACTCGAACAACACCGTCAAGAGCCAGCTATCAGCGCAAAAAATTACCTTCCCGACCAAAGCGGAGCTGGCGTTGGCGAAAAACCCCGCTCCCGGCGGGTTCTCCGAAGTCACCCCGGCCATGGTGCCCTACCTCGAGCCCTATGCCGGCCAGCAGATGACAACCGGCGCCCAGGCGCTGGCCTATGCCAACCATTTCATTGCCATCCACCTGAACGAGATGACCGGTGGCCAGACCTATTCCCAGGTCAGTGGGGCGGCTATGGCTGCCACAGGCGCCAAGGCGACAGCCCTCAAGTCGCTCGAGCAGACCGTCTTCCAGGGGACGACACTGCGCAGCATGCTGCTCAATGCCTACGGGTGGTGGCAGATCGGCCAGATCGCCCTGATCAGCTCGATCGTGAGCTGGGTAATGGCCGGCGTGACCCTCCTGCTGTCTGCGCTCGGGATAAGGCACTTCCGCCGGGCCTCGCTCGACGAGGAAATCCCGAGGCTGAGCACGAGCAAGGTCTTCGGTACATCCGCTGACAAGCTGGTGCCGAGCGCTTCGTAACCCAGATCCCCGAGCCGGCTAAGGGCTGGCAGCTCGGGTTGCAACAACAAGCCCCCTGCGCGACGGTGCCCCGGGACGGGAGAGCGATCTCTCCGCCGGGGCACCAGCGCGTCCGAGCCGGGAGTAGGCTTGACCACGAAGAGGGAGGCGCGTGTGGCAGTACGGATCTTCATCCTCGACGACCACGAAATAGTCAGGCGTGGGCTCCGGGAGCTGTTCGAGGCTCAAGACGATTTCGAGGTCGTCGGGGAAGCATCCAACGCCGAGGAGGCGATGCTGCGCGTCCCGCCGACCCGTCCCGACGTCGCCGTGCTCGACGTCCGGCTCCCGGACGGCAGCGGCATCGAGGTATGCCGGGACTTGCGCACATCGGTCCCCGAGCTGCGCTGCCTGATGCTCACGTCGTTCGCCGACGACGAGGCCCTCTTCGCCGCGATACTTGCCGGCGCAAGCGGCTACTTGCTCAAGCAGATCCGCGGGCCCGAGCTGGTCACAGCGATCCGCCGCGTCGCCGAAGGCCAATCGCTCATCGACCCCGCCCTGACTGCCGGCGTCATGGAGCGCCTGCGCGGCAAGCAAGAAGACGAGCGCATCGCAAAACTTTCCCCGCAGGAACGCCGGATCCTCGACCTGATAGCCGAGGGCAAGACCAACCGCCAGATAGGTGCCGAGATGTACCTGGCCGAAAAGACGGTCAAGAACTACGTCTCGAACCTGCTGTCAAAGATGGGCTTTTCGCGGCGTACCGAGGCCGCCGTCTACGCCGCCCGTACCAAGAGCGGCCCTAAGTCAGAGGGCTGACGCCGCCGTGTAAATGCACTCCCCGGCACACTGACCTTGTGCGTCGAGGGCATCGGCCTCGAGCTCGCTCGATATTTCGACCCCTGGCGGGCCACCACCGGGCGCCTCTCCGACCACATGTGCCAAACCGTCGTCGGCGAGCCGGAAGACTTGGGGGCACAGCTCCTCGCAAAGGCCGTCTCCGGTGCAATAGTCCTGCTCGATCCACACTCTCATCGTCATCCTTCCCTCTTTGCAGATGGCACTACTCAACATCTACCGAAGGTGGGCCACAGTGCCCTAGGGCAATTGGTCCCGCAATGACCGGCCAATGTCACCGGCCCTGGCCCGCCGCGAGCCGGCCGGCAAAGGCGAAGGCGCTAAAGCGCCTCGGTGGGGATCTCTTTGCCGGAGTAGGCGATCCCGACGAGCTCGAGCCCGTTGCCAAGCTCGCCGGCATGGCCACAGGAAGGGCAAATCCCGATATGGCCTGCGACGTCTTGCGAACCGAGCACCCCGTCGCGGCCACAGGCACACTTCATACGGGCGGGCACCCGCTCCACTTCGATGGTCGCGCCGCACAGCCGGCCCCACCGCTGCGGCTCGGACGAGGTGAGAAAACCGAAGCACTCGGAGATCTCCTCAGCGTCGATCCCCTCGTGGCAACGGACACGTAGCCCCGCCACCTGGCGTCCCCCTGCCCTCGTCGAGCACTCCTCGAGAAGGCTCTCGACAAGTGACAGCTCATGCACCGTCGGGCGCTCCCACGCTCAGCGGACCGTCGGGCATGCAGCCCGAGCCGGCGAGAGCGCGGGCGCGGCCGCGACCGGGTGGTTGCGAGACGGCGCTCACGACGGCGGAAGCTGCGACGCGAACAGCTCCTTCGGCCGCTCGTGAAAGCCCGAAGCCCAGGCCGGGATCGCGGATGCTGACGGTGACGAGCAAAGCGGTTGGGGACCACCCATAAAGAGCGCTCGCCAGGGCGAGCAAGGACTCGGGGCCAATGTCCTCCCAACAGCTCGCCCCCACCGCCCGTTCCGGAGCGGCCCGGTCCTCCGAGCCCCCGAGGGCCCTCACCGAGACCGAGCCCGCCGGGCGGCCGTCGGCGGCAGCATCGATGAACACGACCATCGCCGCCCGGGATATGTCGAGCGCCATTTCGGGGGCGAGCTGGTGAGCCCACTTGATAGTCGCCCCGGCAAGCGCCGGCACCGAGGAACGCTGCGCCCAAAGGGCCTGGGCCACCTCCTGGCCGACCCCGTCGTCCCCGCGCAAGGCGTTGCCGTAGCCGATGACGAGCGGGCCGGTCTCGCTCATCGTCAACCAGCGCCCCGCGAAAGCTGGCGCAACAACTGGCCCTCTGGCCCGACGATGTCGATCTGGAGAGGCATTTGGCCGACTGCGTGCGTGGAACAGGAAAGGCACGGGTCGTAGGCGCGGATGACAGCCTCGACACGGTTGAGAGCGCCCTCTTTCACCTCGTCGCCCTTTACGTAGTGGCGGGCCACCTGGAGCACCGAGCGGTTCATCGCAAGGCTGTTGTGCCCCGTTGCGATCACGAGGTTGACCCACTGGACGATCCCGTTGTCGTCGACGCGGTAGTGGTGGAAAAGAGTGCCGCGTGGCGCCTCGGAAACACCGACGCCCTCCGAACGGTTGACAGCAGCGCGCGAGCGGACATCGTCTCCGAGGATGTCGGGGTCAGAAAGCAACGCTTCGATCATTGCCACGCAATGGACGACCTCGATGAGGCGCGCCCAGTGGTAGTGGAACGAACTGTTGGGGAAGCGCCCGAGCCGCAAGCGGTACTCGGCGAGCTCCACGTCGGCATCCTCGGTACCGAGCTGGTCGGCGACGTTGAGACGGGCAAGCGGCCCTACCCGGTACATCCCCTCGGGGTAGCCGAGGGGCTTGAAGTAGGTCGACTTCAGGTAGGACCACGGCTCCACAGCCTCACCGAGGAAATCCCAATAAGGGCGCGGGTCGACCCCGTCCAGCAAATGGGCCCCCCTGCCGTCGACCACCCGCAAACCCCCGTCGGAATAGGCGACGTTGCCGGTCTCGTGCACGAGCCCCATGTAGAGGCTCGGGAAGCTCCCGAACAAAGCCGCCTCCTCCGCCCACGAAGCCAGGTTTTCCTTGTACCACTCGAGCGTCCGCGCGGCGATCTTGCGGGCCTCGGGCACAGATGCGAGGATCGCATCGCGCTGCGGTTCGCTCAGCGGCGCGCTCACCCCGCCCGGGACCACCCACGCCGGGTGGATGCGCTTGCCGCCGAGCCGTTCGATTATCTCCTGACCGAACCGCCTGAGCGCTATGCCGTCCCGTGCCAACTGGGGCGCCTGGGCGGCAACGCCGACGATATTGCGCGAAGCCGGGTCATGGTCGAAGCCGAGCAGCAAGTCCGGCGAAGAGAGGTGGAAAAACGAAAGGGCATGGGACTGGACGATCTGAGCAAGGTTCATCACTCGGCGCAGCCTGACAGCAACAGGGGGCA
The DNA here is from genome assembly GCA_035508795.1 of Acidimicrobiales bacterium. GTDB lineage: Bacteria > Actinomycetota > Acidimicrobiia > Acidimicrobiales > Palsa-688 > DATJMJ01. The sequence continues at coordinate 6,637 of DATJMJ010000162.1, read as the reverse complement.
CCGCCACCCCGAGGATTTCGTCGCACGCCTTGGCGGACGCGATCAGGTGGCTCACCGGGCAAATCCCGCAGATCCGGGCCATCAGGGACGGCATTTCGTGCACAGGGCGCCCTTGCGCGATCCGCTCGAAGCCGCGGAACTGGGTCACGTGGAAGTGGGCGTCGGTCACTTCGCCGTCGGCGCCCACGAACAGGGTGATCTTGGCGTGGCCTTCTATCCGTGTTACCGGCTCGATGACTATTTCGCTCATGGATGTGGCTCCCTCAACCGAACTTGGTCTCCGGCGCCGCCTCGTCGAGGCGGCCGTCGAGCACAGCAGATATGGCCTGGAATATCCGGTCGGCTGACGGAGGGCAGCCGGTGATGTAGACGTCCACCGGGACACAGGCGTGCACGGGGAGCGACTCTGGCAACAACGGCGGGAGGCCAACCTTGGGGACCTGCAGGTTTAATGTCGCGTTCTGGAGGTAGGCCCGCTCGAGCGCCGGGCCGGGGCCGAACGAGTTGCGCATGCCGGGGACATTGGTCGTGATGGCGCAGTCGCCGAGAGAAACGAGGGTACGAGTCCTCTCGCGCACGATGAGGAGCCTGCGGAGGTCTTCGGCCGAGCCGACGGCGCCCTCGACCAGGGTTACGTCAACTCCCTCGGGGAACTCTTTCGCGTCGACGAGCGCGCCGTAAACGAGGTCGGCACGCCCGACCAGGTCCAAAAGGCGCTCGTCGATGTCCAGGAAGGACATATGGCACCCCGAGCAGCCGTCCAGCCAGATGGTGGCCAGGCGGGGCTTGGCCTGTTGTGCGCTCATCCAGTCCTCCCGTGAGCCTTGACGAGGTACGGCAGGTACGGTCTGCGTGCTTTGGGCTCCGAGACCGAACGGCCCTTTTCGGACAGGGCGCCGGTCGGGCACACCTGGACGCATTTACCGCAGCTCGTACAAGTTGGAGAACTGCCCCACGGCGTGCCGAGGTCGCTCACGAGACGAGACCCCACCCCTCGCCCCCTTATGTCCCAAGTGTGCGCACCCTCGATCTCGTCGCAGACCCTCACGCAGCGGGTGCAAAGTATGCACCGGTTTTGGTCGAGGACGAAGCGCTCGTGCGTTGCGTCGACTTCCAGCTCCGGGTGGAGCGCCGGCAGCGAGAAATGGTTCAGTGAAAGCGCCCTGGCGTGAGACTGGAGCTCGCAGTTGTTGTTTGCCACGCACACCGAGCAGACGTGGTTGCGCTCGACGAAGAAAAGCTCGATGATGTTGCGCCTGTAAGCGACGAGGCGTTCGGAGGTCGTCGTGACCTTCATCCCCTCCTCGACCTTCGTCGTGCAAGAAGGCAAAAGCTTGGGGCTGCCTTCGAGCTCGACCACGCACAGGCGGCAGGCCCCGACGTCGCTCAGGCCCTCGAGGTGGCACAGGGTCGGGATACGGATGCCGCTCTCTCGTGCCGCAGACAAGATGCTCTGGTCGGAGCTCGCGGCCACGTCCTTGCCGTCGATAACGAGTGTCCTTACCTCGCTCATGGCGGCCCACCCTCGCTCGTACCAAGGGCCGCAGTATGCCCGCCTCCTGCGCCCGCAGTGGCGAACGAGGGTGGCATGGCCCCGATATCCTCGTCGCCGATCTGGCAGACGCCCGCCGGGCAGGTGCGATCGTCGATGTGAGCCAGGTACTCGTCACGGAAGTAGCGCAGGGTCGAAAAAACCGGGTTCGGTGCGCCCTGGCCGAGGCCGCAAAGGCTCGTCGCCTTGACCATGCCGGCGAGAGACTCCAGCTGCGCGAGCTGGGCGCGGCTGCCCCGCCCGGTCGAAATCCGATCGAGGAGCCTGTACATTTCCTCCGTCCCTGCACGGCACGGGAGGCACTTGCCACATGACTCCTCCCGGCAGAAGTCCATGAAAAACTTGGCCACGTCGACCATGCAAGTCTTGTCGTCCATGACGATCATGCCTCCCGAGCCCATGATCGAGCCTGCGGCGGCGAGGGTTTCGTAATCGACCGGCATGTCGATCAGTGCCTCGGGTATGCACCCTCCCGAAGGCCCGCCCGTCTGCACCGCCTTGAAACGGCGCTCACCTGCGAGCCCACCGCCTATGTCGAAGACGATCTGGCGCAACGTGAGGCCCATCGGCACCTCGATGAGGCCGGTGTTCTTGACCGCGCCCGCAAGCGCGAAGACCTTGGTGCCTTTGGAGTGCTCGGTGCCGATCGAGCTCAGCCAGGCACCTCCGCGGTCGACCACCTGGGGCACGTTCGCAAAGGTCTCGACGTTGTTTATGAGGGTGGGCAAACCCCAAAGCCCGGCCGCTGCAGGGTAGGGCGGGCGAGGCCTGGGTGAGCCCCGGCCGCCCTCTATCGACGCAATGAGCGCCGTCTCCTCCCCGCAAACAAACGCGCCGGCGCCGATGCGGACCTCGACGAGGAACTCGAAGCGCGTCCCGGCGACCTCGCGCCCGAGGTAACCGTCCCTCTCCGCCTGGCGTACCGCGCTCGTGAGGCGCTTGACGGCAAGGGGGTACTCGGCCCGCACGTATACGTACCCGCGGCTCGCCCCCACCGCGTAGCCGGCGATCGCCATCCCTTCGAGCACCTGCTGGGGGCAGCTCTCGAGGACGCTGCGGTCCATGAACGCACCGGGGTCGCCCTCGTCCGCATTGCAAACGACGAACCTGCCTCCCGCGCCTGCGGACTTGGCCACAGTCCTCCACTTGAGGCCGGTCGGGTAGCCCGCACCTCCCCGCCCGCGCAGCCCGCTCGCCACGACTTCGGCTATGACCTCATCGGGCGTCATCTCGGTAACCGCTTTGGTGAGCGCCCGGTACCCGCCCGAGGCCACGTAGTCGCCGAGGCTCTCGGGGTCGACCTTGCCGCACCGCTCGAGGACAACCTTCACCTGGTGCGCGAAGAACGGGTCGTCGGCGACCGAACGGCCGCCGGCTGCCTCGCCGAGCGGGGCCTTACCTGCCAAAGTCGCCAGGACCTGAGCGGACTTTTGGGGCTCGTCGGGTGAGACGTAGTCGAACAAACGGCACTCTTCGGGCACTTCCACGAGCGGCCCGGCGGCGCACAGCCCGAGGCAACCGACACGCCTCACCGCGACATCGCCGAAGCCCTCAGCCCTGACCTGATCGCAAAGCTGCTCGAAAAGGCGGTCGGATCCCATGGAAAGGCAACCCGCCGCCTGGCACACGTTCGCCGATACCCGGACCGGGCCGTCGGGCAGCACCGGTTCGGCTTGGCGGCGGCGCCGTCGAGCTGTTGCGCCCTCTTCGGGCGATCCCGGGGCCGTCACAATTCCTCCAGTAGGCGAACCAGATCAGACGGTGCCACCCTGCCTTTGACCTCCCCGTCGACCACCACGGCCGGTGCCATGCTGCACGCACCTAGGCAGCGTGCCTTGAGGACCGAAACCCGGCCATCTGCCGTGGTCGTACCGGCACGTGCCCCCAACTCGCGCTCGACGGCATCGAGCAAGGATTTGGCGCCATTTATGTAGCAGGCGGTGCCCGAGCAGACAACACAGGTGTGCAGCCCTTGCGGTTTGAGGGTGAAGTACGAATAAAAAGTCGCTACGCCGTAGACCTTGCTCGGTGGCACCCCAAGGTTGTCGCCCACGTAACCCAACGTGTCGTCGTCAAGGTAGCCAAAGAGCTCCTGCGCGGTGTGAAGCGCTTCGATGAGCCCGTCGGGCCGGTAACCCAACCGCCGCATCCTGATGTCCACTTGGCGCCAGCGCTTGTCGTCGTTGGGAGCCGGTCGCCCGACCCCGCTCCGTGCGGCAACCGCGTCCAAAGCCAACTCGTCCTCCTCGGATCCAGCCAAGAGCCTATCCCTCAGCTAAGTAGCCGTTCGAGAAAGAGCCGTGGGGCCGAAGGTCCTCTCGATTGGAGCCGCTCGGCCCGAGGCGCTCGCGTGGCCGGCCTTTAGGGTGTACTTAGGCTTACCTCACTCCGGAGAGACCAATTGCCCCCTGCCCCAGGCCTGACGTACCGCAGCGACGCGCTGCCGGCCCCGTTGGCACGGCCGTTCCCAAGGAAATTGGCCCTGGCGACAACGCTTGCCGTCGTCGGCCCCGGGTTGATGGTGATGCTCGCGGACACCGACGCAGGCAGCGTTGTGACAGCGGCACAATCGGGGGCTGCGTGGGGTTATTCGCTCCTGCCCCTCGAGGTAGCCCTCGTGCCGGTCCTTTACCTCGTGATGGAGTTGACGGTCCGATTGGGGATCGCGACCGGGAAAGGGCACGCGTCTCTCATAAAAGAGTGCTTCGGGCGCAAATGGGCCGTCTTTTCGGTGGCGACGCTCGTCGTGAGCACGACGGGCGCCATGGTCACCGAGCTCGCCGGGCTAGCCGGAGTGGGCGCGATGGTCGGCATCCCGCCGGGCGTCGTCGTAGTGGGAGCGGTGTGCTTCCTCGGCACGGTCGTCCTGTCCGGGAGCTACCGCAGAGTCGAACGGATAGGCCTTGCGCTCGGGTTGTTCGAGCTCGCTTTCCTGGTGGCCGCGCTACGGGCGCACCCCGCCCTGCACTCGATCGCCGGCAGTTTCGGGTCCGTCGGGCCACTGGCGCAGCCAGGCTACCTTGCGATCGTCGCCGCCAACGTCGGAGCGGTGATCATGCCCTGGATGATCTTCTACCAGCAGTCGGCGGTCGTCGACAAAGGACTGCAAGTCAAACAGCTGAAACTGGCGCGTGCAGACACAGCTATCGGGGCAGCGGTCACCCAGCTCGTGATGATCGCCGTCCTGGTGGCGGCAGCGGTCGCGCTCGGAGACGGCGGCCGGCACCGTTCCGGGACATACGGGACGGGCGCTCTTCGGGACGTCCAAACGATCTCGGCCGCCCTGGTCCCTTCGCTCGGCGTCACAGCCGGACGGCTGGCCTTCGCGCTCGGTATGGCCGGGGCGGCACTGGTAGCGGCCCTCGTCGTAAGCCTCGCCGCTGCCTGGGCGTTCGCAGAGGCCTCGGGGCAGCGCGGCAGCCTCAACAACCGCGCCCGCCAGGCACCTATGTTTTACGGCGCGTACTTCGTATCTCTCGCGGTGGCGGCGATTGTCACGCTCTCGTGGGGGGACGCAGTACAGCTGACCATCGTGGTAGAGGTCGGGAACTCCGTGCTGCTGCCGATAGTCCTCGGCTTCTTGCTCCTCCTGGCGAAAAAAGCCCTGCCGGCGCCGTACCGCCTCTCGAGGGCAAGGTCGGCGCTGCTGGTCGGTGTGGTCGCGGCCGTGCTCGCGCTCAACCTCGTCATCGGCGCCCAGGCGGTAGGTCTATGACGAGTGAAGGCGGGCCCGGGCGCCTCGGGACGCCCCGAGCGGCTACGCTGCGAGGTCAAAGGAGCTAATGATGTGCCTCGGGATCCCAGGCCTCGTAACCGAGCTCGAGGCGGACGCCCGCTACGCCCTGGTAGACGTGAGCGGTGCCAGGCGGCGCGTAAACATCGAGCTGCTCGAGGACCACGAGGTCAAGCGGGGCGACTGGGTACTGATACACGTCGGCTTCGCCCTCACGCTCCTCGACGAGGACGAGGCTCGCTCTGCCCTCGAGCTGCTGGAGGGGATGGCCGTCTCGTACGCCGAGGAGCTAGCCGCGATGGCCAGGTCGGCCGATGCCACACCGGGACAGGCCGATGCCGGGGCACCTACGGCAGGGCCGGTACGGGGATAAAGGCGGGGTAAAAAGTTGCGTTTTGTCGACGAGTACCGCGACCGCGCGAAGGCAACCGCCCTCGCTGCGGCAATAGCCGGGCTGTGCGAGCCGGGGCGCCACTACAAGCTGATGGAGATCTGCGGCGGGCACACCCACGCGATATACAAGCACGGGCTCGAGCACCACCTGCCTCCCGCCGTCGAGCTCGTTCACGGCCCGGGCTGCCCGGTTTGCGTGATCCCGATGGGTCGTGTCGACGATGCCATCTCGCTCTCGCGCGAAAAGGGGGTGACGCTGGCTTGCTTCGGGGACATGGTGCGGGTGCCGGGGAGCAAGGGGTCGCTGTTGCGGGCGAAGGCCGAGGGGGCCGATGTAAGGGTCGTCTACTCGCCGATGGACGCCCTCAAAATCGCGGTCGACGAACCGGCGCGCAATGTCGTGTTCGTCGCGATCGGTTTCGAAACCACGGCGCCGTCTACCGCGCTCACGCTGATGCGGGCCGCCGCGCAAAATGTCGCCAATTTTTCCGTCTTTTGCAACCATGTGACGATCATCCCGCCCCTGCGTGCGATCCTCGACGCCCCCGACGTCGACATCGACGGCTTTATCGGCCCCGGCCATGTTTCCGCCGTGATCGGTTGCCGCCCCTATGAACCGATAGCAAGGGAGTACGGCAAGCCGTTGGTCGTATCGGGTTTCGAGCCCCTGGACATCCTGCAGTCGGTCTACATGATCATGCGCCAACTCTCAGAGGGGCGCTGCGGAGTGGAAAACCAGTACAGCCGGGTCGTCGCCTGGGAAGGCAACCGCAGCGCCATCTCCGTTATCGCCCAAACTATGGAGCCGAGGCCTCATTTCGAGTGGCGCGGCCTCGGCTCGATCCCGTGGTCGGCGCTCAAGCTGAGGGAGCACCTCGCCGACTACGACGCCGAGACGATCTTCCAAGTCCCCGGGGTGCGGGTCGCCGACCCGCGAGCATGCCAGTGCGGGCTCGTCC
>DATJMJ010000161.1:0-9552 GCA_035508795.1 Acidimicrobiales bacterium | reverse complement strand
CCGCGGCCACCGCTTTGACATTTTCGACGAGACCGAGCCGGCCGCATCCTGGCGCTCGCTCCACCAGAGGGACGGTAGCTACATCTTCGGCACCGGGGCCGCCGCTGTCACCACGACATCTCAGGACGAGGGCATGGTCGTCCCCGGCGCGACGCAGCCGACAACTTCGAGCGGGACCTCTGCGCATCTCTACGTGCACGAGTCGATCGCGCGCTGGGCAGGGTGGAGCCTTTCGGCAACCCGGCCGGGGGGGAGCATCGCTCCCGACGACACCGTGGACGGCAGCCCGTCCAACCCCGTGCCGGGCAACACCGACCCTTCCGGCAACCAAAACCCGCAGATGTCTGTCAATTTCACTGTTGTCCCGGGCTCCCTGCCGAAACTTCGCTACGGCCGCAGGTACCGCTACCGGGGGAGGGCGGTCGACATGGGTGGCCATTCGCTCCCTGTCACTTCCACCGAGACGACCGGGGCCACGGGGCCGGTACCTCACTACCGCTACCAACCCGTGCCAAGCCCGGTCGTCGTGCCGACCGCAGCTCTCGGCCCGGCGGAGGCGGCTTTTTTGGTCCCCCTTCTCGATTACCGGGACGGGAGCCCGGTGGCCCCCAATGCCCGCTGGCTCTTCCCGCCGAAGTCCTCCGAAATGATGGCTGAAGAACACGGCATGTTGGACGGTTACGTACCCGGCAGCCCGCCCAACGCGCACGCCGCCCCGACGCAGGCCGCATACTCGCTCCTGGCAAGCCGGGTCGACGGGACCATCGAGGGCACGGCGGGAGCGCAGAAAGCGACCTCTCCCGGCGGTGGGAGCTACTACTACCTGCCCGCCACCCCTTCGCTCGACGCGCCCTCCCCCGCCGCGACACCCTGGTTACCCGACCCCCTTTCCGCCGGCGTTTACTTCCAGGGCCTCCCGGTGCCGCCCTACCTGAAGCCGCTCCACCCAGAGGTCACGGGGCTGCGCTGGCCGGGCGGCATCTGGCCCGGGCAACAAGCCGTGTTGCTCGTGCTCCAGGACGGAGCGGTGCAATCGAACGAGTTAGTGGCAGGCACGGCTTCGACGGCCGCGCTCGCCAAGGTCACGCTGCCTCCGGCCTCTGTGGCGAACATCTTAATCAGCAGCACTCTTTCCGCGGCTGCGCTCGAGGATCTCGGCGTCTGGGCCTGGATCCTCGATAACCTGCCGGCCGCCGACCGGTTGAAGACCGCCGAGGCCGCGGTCCTCGGCCTTTTGTGGATGTTGACGCCCTACAAGGTCCTCCGCCTGGTGCACGCCGTCCGGACACCTTTGTTGGAGCCGGCTTTCAGGCTCCCCATCTTGCACACGCGCGCCTACGGTTCGACTCAGGCAACGTTGTCGGACCCTGACTTCGTGCTTTCCGAACCCTCCACCGCGAGCGTCAATGTCGAGGCGGCCTGGACCGACCCCGTGGACGACCTTTCCAATCCCGGCCCGGTACTCGTGAAAACCTCGCAGCACGCCTTCAAGCTCACGGTCCCCGACCCGCTCCCGCTCGGCCCGGAGACCCAAGCCATGAAAGTTGTGCCGCCCGAATTGCCTTTTGCCCTCTACCCGGGAGGCGGTGGTGCCGTCCACACGATCGGCGACACCAAGCACCACGCGATCAGTTACACGTGCACAGGGACGAGCCGGTTCGTAGAGTTTTTCCGCAGGACCGGGACCGAGGTCTTCAGCTCAGCTGCCCCCGTTACGGTCGACCCCCTCGGCCTCGACCCGAACGAGGTCGTCCTCGCCTACCAGTCGACGGTGCTCGCAGTCAACACCGACTACACCGTTGACCCCAAGAACGGGACCGTCGCAGTGACCAACAGCAACTACTGGGGCAAAACGCTCGACATCACCTGGGCACCGAGCGATACCGCCACCGGCCCCGCGCGCCTCGTCGAGGTGCTTTCGTCCGCCAGGCCGGCTGCGCCCAAAGTAGTTAAGGTGACACCCGCCTGGGCCGTCAGCGACGTCGGCGGGTCCCTCGCATCAGGCCGCATAAGTTATTCCCGCACGGGCGGGGCCCTGAGGGTCTACCTGCAACGGCCGTGGTTCAGTTCCGGCGCGGGGGAGCGGCTCGGTGTCGTCGCCGTACCGCCCGGGGAGGGCAGCTTCTACAAGGGGCTGACGCAGGCACAGATAGCCCAATGGGTGACCACTATGGGCCTCGACCCGATCAGCGTGTCGAGCGGCAACGGCAATTACCCGCTCTCGCCGGCCTCGTTCAGCGGGACGGTCCCAGTCCCGGCCGTACCGTACCGGCCCAAGTACACATCGCCGCCGCTGCTCCATCTTGTCGAAGATCCCGGCCCGGGTGCGCCCGAACTAGCCATCTGGCCCTACGAGGTCCACTACGACGGCGCGTCGCAGCTGTGGTTCGCCGATGTCGGGATCACGGTCGGCACCGGGGAAAGCGCGCCGCCACCGGGATATTTCGTGCGCCTCGCACTTGTGCGGTTCCAACCTTATGCTTTCCCCGGGTCGGAGATCTCCACCGTCACGCTTGCCACTTTTGCCCAACCCGTCGTCAACCGGGCTGTCAGCGTGACCGAGGGGCACGAAGCGGGGACCGTCGAGGTCACGGTCAGCGGGCCGGGCTACTACGGCTACAGGCCACTCCAGCCGGGGCAAAAGGCTCAATACGACGTGGACAACCCCGACGCCGAGCACCCGAACAGTGCCGGACCTTACCCGGCCTCGTCGCCGGGGGCCAGGACCAGCTCGATGATGTTGGTCGAGATCCAGGCGCAGGACACCTCGAGCGGTCTCTCCGGCGACCTTGCGTGGGCGACCCTGGAGGGGACGTCCCCCGTGCCGCTGGGCCAGAGTTTTTCGGGCGGTCCCGTTGTCACTTGGTCCGGCGTCATCCGTTTCGGCCGGCACTCGGGCCCGCTTCGCCTCCGCATCAGCGAGGTCGACTACCCGACTTCGGTGCCTACCGTGGTCAATGCCTCGCTGCGACGTACGTTCGTCGCGTTCATCCCGCTGGACATCAACCCCACATTGCACACGGCGCCCAAATAGCCCGTCGCGGCGCCAACGGCTCGGGGCGCGGACCTTCACCTACATGTAGTTGCGGCTCTCCCTTGACCAAGGCTAACAGTGTTAGCTACACTCAGCTAACAGTGTTAGCCACCACGAGACGAGGTCCGGGCCCGGACGAGCTGCTCCCCGGAGAAGTCGCGCGGCCCTGCCTGCCGCCGACCCGGGACCGCAGGGCCGGCCAGATCGTCGGAGCCTTTCGACGCATCCTGGAGGCCGAGGGGCCCGAGGCAGCGAGCATGAGGCGGGTGGCGAGCGAGCTCGGCATCCGGGCCCCGTCGCTCTACAAGCACTTTTCCAGTAGGGCCGACATCGAGGCTGCGTCGGTCGCCCACGCCATGGTCGAGATCGGTGAGGCCACGCACAAGGCTCTCCACGAGAAGCAGGCCGGGAGCGCCCTGATGAGCTTGCTCATCGCCTATCGACAGAGTTGCCTGGCCAGCCCCGCTCTCTACCGCATCGCCACACAGGGCGGCTTTGACCGGGGAAAGCTGCCAGCCGGCCTCGAGGAGTGGGCCGGCAACCCCTTCTACGTCGTGACCGGCAACCCGGAACTGGCCCAAGCGCTCTGGTCCTTCGCCCACGGCATGGTGGTCCTCGAGCTGGACAGACGCTACCCGCCCGGCTCCGACCTCGACAGCACCTGGCGTGCGGGCGCTACCGCGTTCGAGCGCCACTCAGCACTCAAACAAGCCGAACATAACCAAGGAGCCCGAACGAATGACTGACAGCACCAACACGAACCCACCGGCCCCCGGGCCGGCACGCTACCTCCGGCCTTCGCGAGCCGACCAGTGGACGGCCGCAACGCTGCGGACGCTCGTCCATCTGGGCATAGGGCCATGGGGCGCACGTGAGCTGCGTGTCCGCGGCCGCAAGTCCGGCCGGCTGCGCAGCACCGTCGTCAACCTGCTCCAGGTTGGGGACCAGCGGTACATAGTGGCCCCGAGGGGCGCTACGGAGTGGGTACGGAACCTTCGTGCCGCCGGTAGCGGGGAGCTGTGGCTCGGCCGCCGATGCGAGAAGTTCGACGCCACCGAGCTGCCCGATGAGGAAAAGGCACCCGTCCTCAAGGCCTACCTCGACCGTTGGGCCTTCGAAGTCGGGAGGTTTTTCGAGGGGCTCCACAAAGGCTCCAGCGTTGAGGAATTGGCGGGGTTCGCAAGCAGCTTCCCGGTCTTTCGGGTGGTACCGGCTTCGAACTAACGTGCGTGCGTATGCCGCCCCGACCCCGCTCGATCGCTTTCCTGCGGCCGCAAGGGTAATCGTTGGCGGCTACCCGTTCGGGCACCTCACTGAGCAAGCGGGTGCTCGCAGCTGTTCTGGTCGGTGCCGGCCTGGCCCTTGTCGCCAGCACCGTCGGGGTCGTGCTCGCCGCGGAGTCGATCGACGCCGCCAACGTCGGCCTTCGGACCTTGGTCCCCGCCAGCGCGACGGCCAACGAGCTGCTCGCCGTGGTTATCGACCAGGAAACCGGCGAACGCGGTTACGTGATCACCGAGGAGCCCAAGTTCCTCCAGCCCTACTCCACGGGCGACGTCGAAGCACCTGAGCTCGTCGCTACGCTGAAGCGCGAGCTCGCAGGGCACTCGGACGCCCTCGGTTTGCTCGCCCAGTTTGACGACCGCTATCAAGACTGGCTGAAGGACTACGCCCAGGCCCAGATCCAAGACGTCTCCTCGGGGCATGAGGCTAAGGCTGTGGCGACTGAGAAAAGCGGTCGGGGCAAGGCTTTGTTCGATTACGTACGTGACTCGATGAGCTCTTTGAACTCCGAACTGGACCGAGAACAACAAGGGGAGATCTCACGAGTGCACGGTTTGCAGGTGAGCCTGCTGTGGCTCACCGTCGCGGTCGGTGCCTGCCTTCTTGCCGGCGCCGGGGTGATCCTGTTGCTCCTGCGGCGCTGGGTGATCGACCCGGTGCAGGCGCTCGAAAGAGAGGTCGCGCTCGTTGCGCGCGGCGACGTCGACCGCAAGGTCAGCGCCGTTGGCCCGGTCGAGATCCAAGACCTCGGCCGGGGAGTCGAGGTCATGCGTGCACGCGTGCGGGAGGCCTCCAACGAAGCACGGGTGCTCCGCGGCGTGGCCGAGACCTTGCAGCGCTCGCTCGCGCCTGTGGCGGCGCCGCATCTGGAGGGGTTGTCCGTGGCGGTGCGTTACCTGCCGGGTACCGAGGGGGTCGAAATCGGCGGGGATTGGTTCAACTTCCTCGACATCGGTGACGGCCGGTGCTTCTTCGCGATAGGGGACGTCTCGGGGCGCGGGCTCGATGCCGCGACGCAAATGGCCGAGTTCCGCTACGCCATCAATGCTTACGCCAAAGAAAACCCCATGCCCGACGAGGTCCTGCGACGCCTGGGAATACTCTGCCCGATGACCGAACAAGGCTACTTCGCAACTGTTTTGTGTGGGATCTGCGACCCCGCAGCGCATACAGTTGCCCTGTCAAGTGCCGGGCACCCGGCACCTCTTATCGTCGTCAAAGGCAGAGCGCGTTTGGCCGAAGTCGAGCCCGGGCCGCCGATCTGCCTCGACTTTCACAATTACCGTGCTACAAATCTCAAAGTCGACGAGGGCTCGACGATCTTGTCTTTCACCGACGGCCTTGTCGAGAGGCGAGGCGAAACCCTTACTGACGGTCTCGAGCGGCTCTGCAGAGCGGCGTCTGTCGACACGGGCCTGGAGGATATGCTCGACCACGTCGTGGCGACAATGATCCCGGGCGACCTGAGCGACGACGTGGCCATCGTCGCCGTCCGTTGGGGGATGTAGGCCGCAGGTGCCACCGCCGACGCTTTCTCCTTCGGTCGCCCAGCCGGCTCCCCTCCGCCTCCTGCCTCCCCTCAACGTCGTGGTCGACGCCGGCGTCGACGACGCCGTGGCGCTCGCCGTCCTCGTCGGAGCAGGAGTGGAGTTGTCGCAGGTCATCGCCACAGAAGGCAGCGTCGCCGTCGACGTCACGGCCTCGGCGACCGCCCGGTTGCTGGCGACGCTCGGGGCACGGTCGGTGCCTGTGCTGCTTGGCGCCAGTACGGGTATCGAGGCACCCTACCCGGGCGGGCGTGACCCGTTCCACGGTGCCGACGCTTTCGGTGGGTTCGCGGCGCAACTAGCCGACGTCGCTACACCGGCAAGCGGCCCTGACCGGGTCGCAGGACAGGTGTTCGCGGCGGGGGCATTGACCGTGGTCGCCGAGGCTCTGCGACGGGGGGACCCGGTCTCATCGGTTATATGGATGGGCGGGGCATTCTGTCACGGGGGCAACATGACGGCCGCTGCCGAGTTCAACGCGTGGATGGACCCGGCGTCCGTTGACGAGGTTTTTACGGCCGGGGTTCCCGTGTCGATGGTGCCACTGGACCTGACCATGCAATGCGAGTGGACGGCCGGCGAGATAGACGAGCTTGCGCGGCTCGGCGACGCCGGGATGCTGTTGAGCAAACCCGCGGGGATGATGTGCGGCCGCGACGGGGCCTTCGTGCCGCACGATGCCGTGACCGCCGTGGCCCTTCTCCAGCCGGGATTGTTCCGCTGGGCCCCAAAGCATGTTCGATGCGAGCCCGAGGGCAGGTTTTCAGCGGGGACCACGATCGCCGACCGCCGGCCGCACGCGCCGCAGCCAAACGTGCTCGTCGCCGAGGAGTGCGATACTGCGGGTGTCCGCACTGCCATCTTCGATGCCATCGGCCGCTTGGGCTAGCTCACTTAGCGCCTCTTCCCCCTAGCCCCTACCGTCGCCACCGCCGCTACCGCCGCTGCCGCCTCGGAGCGGCCTTTTCGTGCACTCTGGTCGCGCTCGGTCAATTTGGTCGCGGTTGCATGCGAAAAATCGTGACGAAGCGCAACCAGCTTGCTTGATCGCGCCCAGAGTTGAAGCAATACTCCACCATTTTGAGCGCAGCGGGGGCCAGCCGGCCGGCGCGCTGAGGCTCGCTAGCTCGTGCTCGGACAGACGGTGCCCGCTGGGGGAAGCCTGAGCGTTACCAGGTAGGAGCCGACCCAATTTTCGATGCACTTGCTGTTGAAATAGGCGGTGTGGCCCGGGCCGCTCCGCGTGAGGAGCTCCGCCCTGGCCAGCTGGTGCGTGACGGCTTGCGCCCAGGCGTACGGAGTTGCCGGGTCCCCGGTCGAACCCACCACCAGGATCGGCGGGCTTCCCCTCGCCTGGATGACTTGCGGCCTCCCCTCGGAGGGGACCGGCCAATAGGCACACGCAAAGTCGCTCCACGCCGCGTCGGCACCAAAGTCAGGGGCAACTTTAGCGAGCTGCTGAGCAAGCTCCTCGTAGGCCGTTACGCCGGAAGGATATGAGCGGTCGAGGCACGATGTTGCCGTCCCCGCAGCGATGAGGTTGGCGAACTGTCCATTGGGCATCATGCCCTCCTGGGCGTACGCGAGCACTGCGAGCCCATCCCCGTTCCCCCCCATCGCCTGCGCGATAGCGCCGGCAAGGTACGGCCACGTTTGGTCCGAGTACAACGACCCCAGCACGGCCGTAGTGGCGACACCGAGGGTAACGACCTGCGTGCCCCCGTATTGCGTCGGCAGGTCTGCAACCACGAGGTCCCCGTGCGCAATATCTGCAAATAGCCTTTGGTACTCCGTCTTTGCGCCGGCGGGCAGTTCTTGCGAGCAGGTTTTGTCCCGAGGGCACCAGGCAAAGAAATCTTTGAGGTCGCTCTCAAAACCGACCGCTTGCTGCTCGAGTAGCTCGCTGCTGGAAAGGGCAGGGTCGAACACCCCGTCGAGGACCATCGCCCGCACGTGGCTGGGGTAGTCCTGGGCATAGAGCTCCCCTAGGTAGGTGCCGTAAGAGAAGCCGAGGTAATTGAGCTTCGGTTGCCCGAGGGCGGCGCGGATGCGGTCGAGGTCACGGACGGTATCGAGTGTGCCGACATGCTCGAGCAATGCGCTCGGGGAGTGCTCGGCGCAAGACTGGTCGAAGGCTTTGGCTGCTTTGACGACGACGGCGACCTGAGCCGCGGTCTGCGGCGCAGGGTCGAGTGCTATCAGGCTCCTTATCCCCGAGGCCCCTGTGCATCGGACCGGGTCGCTTTCGCCCACCCCACGCGGGTCGAAGCTCACCAGGTTGAACGACATCCGAAGCGCTGAGGGAAAGCTTGCCATTTCGAGGAACTGCACTCCCGATGCTCCCGGGCCACCGGGGTTCATCACAAGGTCCCCGACCACGTGCGCAGTGGTTGCGGGTAATTCGACCAGGGCAAGGGCAAGGTCACCGGCGCCAGGCCTTGCGTAGTCGATCGGGACATCAAGTGACCCGCAGCGGAAAGTGCGTGCGCACTGGTGCCAATCGAGCGCCGCGCCGCCTACTGGCGAAGCGCCACTGGCAGGCAGAGGTGCCCCGACCACGATTGTCCCTGCCACGACAAGTGAAACGCACACGAGACAGCTCATTACCGGCCGCCATCTCGTGCGCGGTCCAGAGATATGACCCATCATCCTCCCCGAGATCGAGCGTACCCTTGTGCGGTCAGGGCAACTGCGATCGGTAGCGTTTTTCTCAGCGCTGGCCCGAGCACGTCATGGCCGTAGCGCACCGGGCACCCGACGTGCCCACGAGCGATTTACGGTACGTAGTCCAGGTCCAAGCTGTCCCGGTGCCCCGACCAGGTAAGGGTCATCCGCCAGCATCCCGGCGCAGGCATGTTGACGTACGAAGGGCCAGGCCCGCCGATCACCGTCTCGGTCACCGGCGCACCGACGTCACGGGTACCTGTCATGCGCTGGGCCCTGATCAACATCGCAGAACCGTTTACGGGCACGTGAGAAACCCATAGGATCTTGTTCTCGTACCTCGGTGACGGTGGCGAGCGCAAAGGCTGAGCCCAGAGGAGCGCGACAATCCGGCCGGACCGGCCCAGCTCGTAATTGAGGTGGTAGGCGGCCGGGTGGAACCCGTTGCTTGCCCACAACGGGATGACCCCGTAGACCACATGGGGCTGGCAAGCCAAGTCCTTCAAGGTCGGGGCTTTGGTGCTCGCCACCGGGGTGACAGTGCCCCACGCCGGCGAAGAGGCCACGAGGGTTGTCGCCAGTGCCGCAACGGCAATTGACGCCGGCCGGCACAATCGCGCCCTGAGGTGGCCGACAGTGCCTCCCCGTCTCGGCGCGACCACGCCATACCAGGCTACAGACAGCGCACCGGGCTATGGCCGCGCGCTGTCGTCTGCCGAGCTCGTTCTTTCCTCATAGCGGGAGCGGGTGGCTGAGGACACCGGTGCCGGGGAGGCGGCCGGACAATGTCCGGACGAAATCGATGGCGTCGAGGTCGACCCGCTCGCCGTCGGTACCCTGCGTGAACTTTCCTCCGGCCGGTCCTTCCAGTACGAGCTCGAACGGCTGACCATGCAGGTCCGCCCACTCAGCGACGATGTCGGCGACGAGGCGGCCGTCGTGTTGAGGGGTGAGCTCCATCGACCGGCCGGTGGCGCAGCAGATATCGATGCGGTGGCACCAGACGTCGCGAGTGAAACCGAC
>DATJMJ010000160.1:0-21054 GCA_035508795.1 Acidimicrobiales bacterium | reverse complement strand
TCCATCTCGGCCCAGGCGACGTCGGAAGGGTTGGCCGAGCCTTCCGTGTGGGTCCCGGCAAGAGCAGCCCGGGCGCCCTTCACGAAGGCGAAAACCCAGGCTTCGGGAGGCGGCGCGCCAACCGATGCGAGCGGCCGGGGGCTGGGCAGGGGCTGGCGGGCCGCAGCGAGCCGGCCAGGTGCGCCGGCCGGGCCGGGTCCCGTGGAGCTCTGCGGGAGAGCCACGGTCTGTGGTTGATCTGGCACTTTGGGCGACCGGATCGTCCACAGAGTTTCCCGAGGCTTTGCATCTACCTGCCCACAGGCGGGTGGTCCTACGGTTGGGGCGAAGGCCCGGAAAGCATCAGCGGTGACTATTGACAGTAGTGTAACTACGCACGTAGTATTTCCCGTATCTTGTGCGTTGGAGACGTGAAAGGGTGGTGCGACCACAACAGGTTGTGGTTGGCGGCTTGCGGACCTGAGCAGCGAGAACGTACCTCATCGACGGCCTAGCCCGCTGGCTGGGACGGACATTCGTCAGAAGCTCCGGAACAGGAGGACCATCATGGCTATCGCCCCAGAGCGGACCGGCATCGGCATCCGTCGCTACTTCACGACGGCTGGTACTGACCCGTACGACTCGGTGACCTGGGAACGCCGGGACGCCCGGATAACCAACTATGCGACCGGTGCCGTCGCCTTCGAGCAGCTCGGGGTGGAGGTGCCGAGCGGGTGGAGCGTCAATGCCACCAACATCCTCGCTCAGAAGTACTTCCGGGGCACGCTCGGGATGGCCGAGCGGGAGTGGTCCCTCAAGCAGGTTGCCGACCGGGTGGTCGACACCATCACCGCCTGGGGGTTGAAGGACGGCTACTTCGTGGACAAGGCGGAGGCCGACACCTTCCAAGCGGAGCTCAAGTGGCTCGTCATCCACCAGCGGGCGGCGTTCAACTCGCCCGTGTGGTTCAACATCGGGGTCCAGGGGGTCCCCCAGCAGGCCTCGGCGTGCTTCATCCTTTCCGTCGACGACTCGATGGACTCGATCCTCAACTGGTACGTCGAGGAGGGCAAGATCTTCAAGGGCGGTTCGGGCGCCGGGATCAACCTTTCGCGCATCCGGTCCTCAAAAGAAGGGCTGCGCGGCGGCGGCACTGCATCGGGCCCGGTCAGCTTCATGCGCGGCGCCGATGCGTCGGCCGGCACCATAAAGTCGGGCGGAAAAACTAGGCGCGCCGCAAAAATGGTGATCCTCAATGCCGACCATCCAGATATCGAGGATTTCATCTGGTGCAAAGCAATCGAGGAGAAAAAGGCACGCGCTCTGCGAGATGCCGGGTTCGATATGGACCTCGATGGCAAGGACAGCCACTCGATCCAGTACCAAAATGCCAACAATTCAGTCAGGGTCACGGATGAGTTCATGCAGGCTGTGCTCGACGACAAGGACTGGGAGCTAAGAGCTGTCAGCAGTGGCGAGGTCCTAAAGACCATGAAAGCCCGTGCTCTCTTCAGGCAGATTGCCGAAGCTGCGTGGGAATGCGCCGACCCCGGCATGCAGTTCGACTCGACGATAAACCGCTGGCATACCGCGTCGAACACCGGCCGCATTAACGGCAGCAACCCATGCTCGGAGTACGTCCACCTCGACAATTCGGCGTGCAACCTCGCAAGCCTCAACCTGCTGACGTTCCTGGACCAGGACGACTTGTTTGACGTCGAGGGTTTCAAGGCGGCCGTAGAATGCGTGTTCACTGCTCAGGAAATCCTCGTCGGCAATGCGGACTACCCGACGAAACCCATCGGGGACACTTCGCGGCGGTTCCGCGAATTGGGCCTCGGGTATGCCAACCTCGGAGCCCTGCTGATGGCGCAGGGCCTCCCGTACGACTCGGACGCCGGCCGGGCCTGGGCAGGTGCGATCACAGCCTTGATGACCGGGCACGCCTACGCGGTTTCGGCGCGCACGGCCGCAAGGATGGGGCCTTTTGCCGGTTACCACGAAAACCGTGAGCCGATGCTCAACGTGCTGCGGATGCACCGAGCAGAAGTTGCCAAAATAGACGAGGATCTCGTCCCGACTGAGCTGCTCTGCGCCGCGCAGGAGGCCTGGGACACGGCGGTCGAAACGGCCGAGACCTATGGCGTCCGCAACTCGCAAGCCACAGTTTTAGCTCCCACCGGCTGCCTCGTAGGTGGCACGCTCGTGCCGACCGAGCGCGGGCTCGTCCGTCTTGGGTCGCTTGGCGATCCCGAGGGCGCAAAATGGCAGGACCTGGGCATCAAAGTAGCTACCGACGAAGGCCCCCAACTGGCAGAGAAGTTTTACGTCAACGGCTCGGAGCCGGTTGTGAGCCTCGCAACGGAGCGGGGCTACAGGCTCCGAGGCACACCGCAGCATCGCATCAAGGTTGTCGACGCCGCCTCAGGTGATTGGGATTGGAAGCCCCTAGCCGACTTGGCAGAGGGCGACATCGTGCCGCTCGCGCTCGGGCAACTGTTGGGGGAGCCTCGGAGCGTACCTTTGCCCCCGCTGCCCGAGGCTTACTGGACCGGCGAGCATCACGCGGTCGCACCCCGGACGGTCACTCCAGAGCTCGCTGAGCTGGTCGGGTACTTTATGGGAGACGGGTCGCTCCACAGCCGGGGCTTACGGTTTTGCGTGGGTGAAGCCGATTTTGACGTGGTCGAGCGGCTTCGTCAGCTTGGCAAGGCCGTTTTCGGGCTCGAAGCCGCCACCGCCGCAAAAAGGGGTTACACAGAAGTCCGGCTCGATTCGGTGCGCGTGGTGCTCTGGTGGGAGGCGTGCGGGTTCGCCAAGTTTGCCAAAGTTGAAGGCGACGGGGGCAAGGGTTATACGGCTCATATCCCCAATGCCGTCCTTGCCGCCAATGACCCGGAGGTCTACGGGGCTTTCCTGCGTGGGCTGTACGAAGCGGACGGGGACGCGGGCAGCGGGTACCCAACTTTCAAGACGACATCGATCGAATTGGCGCATGACGTCCAGACGCTGCTGCTTGCCCTTGGCTACCCGGCCACTCTGCGGGTGGCGGAGCGTGCCAGCGGCTGGGGGGATCTCCCTTTGGCGTCAGTACGGCTCCTCAACTTCGGGTGGAACGAGCAGTGGCTCGAAGAAGTAGGTTTCATGGGAGGGCGCAAAAACGGCAACGTCGCCGTCTCCAACCTCCAACAGGCAGGGCGCGGGGACTACATCCCATTGACGAGGGAGCTGATCGACCGGTTGGCGCCTGTCAACGACAGGCTTCGCAAGGTCCTACTGATGCAGCACTCCCAGCACAAGGCGTCACGGCGTGCCGCCCGTGAACTCTACGAGCTGACAAACGACGCCCGGCTCGGCCACCTGCTCTCGTATTTCTACGACAGGGTATCTTCGGTCGACCTGGGCGATGACGAGCTGACCTACGACCTGTCGGTGCCGGCGAATGTCACCTATGTGGCCAATGGTTTCGTGAGCCATAACACGATCGGCCTGATGATGGACTGTGACACGACCGGCATCGAGCCGGACCTCGGGTTAGTGAAGACTAAGAAACTGGTCGGCGGCGGCACCATGTCGATCGTCAACCAGACCGTCCCGCGGGCTTTGCGCCGCCTCGGTTATCCCGAAGGTCAGGTCGATGAGATCGCCGCCTACATCGACGAGCACAAGTCGGTGCTCGGTGCCCCGCACCTTTCTCCCGACCATCTGGCTGTCTTCGCTTGCTCGATGGGGGACAACACGATCCATTACCTCGGCCATGTGCGGATGATGGCGGCGGCACAGGCATTTCTTTCTGGAGCCGTGTCGAAGACGGTCAACATGCCGGAGGATGTGAGCGTCGAGGACGTCGAGCAGCTGCATATCGATGCCTGGAAGATGGGTGTCAAGGCGGTGGCGATCTACCGGGACAACTGCAAGGTCGCCCAGCCGTTGGCGACGACGAAGTCTGCTTCTGCTTCTGCCGCTGGTGCCGCTGGTGCTGCTGGTGCCGGTGCGGCAGGTGGGCGCCGCTCCGAGCCGGGCTCCGGGCCCGAGGCTCACGACGCCGAACTGGCGCAGAAGGTTGCGGAGCTGGAAAAGGCGCTCCAGTTGCAGACCGTTGTCGTCAAAAAGCCCATCCACGAGCACATGCCCCGCAAGCGCAAGTCGTCCACGTTCTCGTTCCGGGTTGCGGACTGCGAGGGTTACGTGACGGTCGGGGAGTTCCCGGACGGGCGCCCGGGCGAGGTATTTATCAGCGTTTCCAAGCAGGGTTCGACCCTAGCGGGGATCATGGACGCTTTCGCCATCTCGGTCAGCATGGGCCTCCAGCACGGTGTCCCGCTTGCGACCTTTGTCCGCCATTTCACCAACATGCGTTTCGAGCCGGCGGGCATGACCGACGACCCGGACTTGCGGTTCGCCTCTTCGTTGGTGGACTACATCTTCCGGCGTCTGGCGGTCGAGTACATGGGCTCCGAGGAGCGAGCCGACCTAGGGATACAGACCGTGAGCGAGCGGATGCAGCCGACGCTCCCGGGCGTCGAGGAAGCCGTGATCGTGGACCAACCGTTCCGCCCGGACCTGGATATCGAGGACGGCGGTCTCACTGAGCCACGGAGTGGCCGGCCCGACGCAGGCGCGGGTGGTGTCACACCGCAGCTGTTCTCGCCTGCGGGCTCGGGCGCTGCGGACCGGGGCACTGGGGCAGCCAAGGCCTCTAGCGCGGCCAAGGTTCCCAGCGCCGCCACGAGCGACGCCCCGTATTGTTACCAGTGCGGCGTCCAAATGCAGCGGGCGGGTAGCTGTTTCGCATGCCCGTCGTGCGGCACAACGAGTGGCTGCTCGTAGTGTCAACGGCCAATCAATGTTCCTAGGACCCGACCTTCTACGTCACAGCTTCGGCCAGTAATATCAGGAAACTCGTCCAAATTATGTCCATGCGACGGGTATGCCTGTTGAGGTTGTCCGGATAGGTCGAAATCGAGGACTTGTCTTGGCCGATAACACATATGTGGGCGTCTTACCCAGCCTCCTTCAAATGACGCCACCTGACGTGAGATATCAAGCACACCGAGTAACGATTGGAGGCGCAGGCACGTCGCGGCTGGTGCGCCAGGGAAAACTTGTTGTGGGTGAGGGGGAGTGCGGCGTCTCCGGGGGCAGTGCCAGTCCTGGGGGGCCGAGTGTGGGCGTTGGATGTACATTGGATGGCGGTTTACACGTAATGCAATGCAACGAAGATCCTAGCCGCCCGGCCCGTCCGGCCGTCTAGCTATAGCTAGTCCACGGACTGAGTGCCTCCGCCACTAACGAGAACCTCACCTTTTCCTGCTCCAGGCGGACGCCGCGCCCGTAGCGGTCCTCGACCAGGTCCCGGTATAGGGCCGATTCGTCAGGGGTCAGGTTGTGGACAGCCCGGGAGGTGGGAGCGAGCTCGTTAGACCATTGCCCATGGTGCCGCAGCAGCGTGGCCGTATCCATCAAGATCGACGCGACCTTGGGGTAGCGCTGACGCAGGTTGTTGAGGATGGCTAAGCCATGCGTGTCGATGTCGCCCCAGTACACAAGCTCGCGCGAGCTCAACCAATCGCCGGCGTTGGCCGGCTCGAGGGCGTAGCCCGAGCCAAACATGACAATGCTGTCGGCGACATCTGGGAACGCCAGGTATGTGACCTCGTTCTCGATGATGAACACGGTCGACGCGTTGATCTGTGCCACCGGTATTTCCCGTCCCCGGAGTCGGACTTCACTGACGCCGTACGGCCACGAAGCCTGTGGGCACAGGAAACGGAGCCGAACGTACTCGGGTTTTCCCATAAAGCCCAGGCGCCGGGCAGGGTCGGGCGCCTCCGGCTTGACACGTTCCGGGGCGATCACCGAGAGGAGCTGCTCGAACAATTTGTAGTTGCGCTCTACGAACTTGCTGTCCACGCCGGCGATGTCCAGTTGCCTGAGGTACAGGCGGCTCGTGTCCCGGGTCGTGACCCAATTGAGAGCAGCCAGGACAAGCCCCCATATGTCTCTGTTGGCGATGGCCACGAGAGGGTGCCCTGAAACCCAGCCTCTGAGGGCGGGGAGAGCCGCATCGGTAAGGGCACAAACTTCCTCCAAGGCCAGGCGGTCGGCCGTGGTACCGATTAGTTCGCAGAGCTGCTCGGGAGTATCCACCCACGCCCGGACCGGGAGCTGGTTGGTACCTACCATGCGGCTACTGACAGAGCGGTACTCGGTGCGCAACCGTGGCTTACCTTCGGGACCAGGCCCGCGGCAGTCTCGCTCCCACTTGGCCAACCATCGGCGCACGACATCCAGCCGTCCTATGATGTCCGCGGCGACCGGAGCGCGGACTGGGACTGATATTGGTGCCCACGGTTCACCGGCTGCCATGGCCGAGAGGTATTGACCACGCGCCCAGCGGGCACGGAGCGTTGCGACGACATCGTCTACCTGGGTCCACTCCATGGTCAATTCGCGTCGACGAGAGCAGCCCCATCCAGCCGGCGCACGAGGCCGGTAGCGCTTTGTTGTTGGATGCGGCGGCGGAACTCCTGCACCGTCAACCCCATGAGCCGCGAGTAGTTGCCGTTGACGTTGTCAACGAAGCCGATCGCAGAAACATGAGGCTCGATGACCTGGATCTTCTGTAATGGCGTGACGATCAGCAACTGGAGCCCGAGGCGGGTGAACAAGTGCAGAGCGTACCGGGTCGACTGCTCAGAACCACGTCCGAACGCCTCGTCGATTACGACGAAACGGAACGACTTCGACTTGGCCGCCCCCCAGTCCAATTTGAACTGGTAAGCCAGCGAGGCGGCCAGGATCGTGTAGGCCAGTTTTTCCTTTTGCCCTCCCGACTTCCCTGCTGAGTCCGAATACGATTCGTGCTCTACGTCGTCGGCTCGCCAGCGCTCCGAAGCGGAGAAAACAAACCACTGGCGCACATCGGTGACCCGCTTGCACCACGCACGGTCCTGGTCAGCAGATCCATCCCGTCCACGGAACCTATCGACGAGAGCCTTTACCTGAAGGAATTTTTCCTCCGAGTACTGGTCACCTGCGGGTCCCACAACGTTGTCGGTACAAGCTCGCAGCTGCAAGCGAAAATCGCGTACCTCGATGTTTGGGCTGGTATCCGCGACGAGGCGGATGTACCGCCCGTCGTTGTAGTCGATTGTTTGGAGAGAATTGTTTATCCGGTCGACACGCGCCCGGATGAGAGCCTCTTGTTTGTTGAGTTGCGCCGAGAAACCGGCAATGTCCCGAATAGTGTTCTGGTTGAGGTAGTCCTTGAAGTCCTGCTCGAACCGAGGCAGGTCATCGTCGGCCAGGCGCCGGTATAGGGCCTTGTACTCGCCGGCCGCTTCGAGGCTCGCATCGGCCTCAGCTGTCTCGACCGGGTAGCTGGACCGGAACGAGCTCATCGCCCTTATGATGCGCTGGCCAAGGTCGCGTTGGTTGCGCTGACCCCTTTCTTCATTGTCGCTCAGCGCTTTATGCAAAGCCTGGTGGAGCACGTCGAGCGAGGAGGGCGTCGCCGTCCCAGCCGGGTGAGTGTTGGCGAGCAGCTGGGTAATCGCAGCGAAGCGGGGCCTGGCAACGGCCAAGGCTTCAGCGTCTGCCAGGATGTGCTGCAACGTGGCGAGGCGGTCCTCTACCTGGGCCACCTTGACATCAGCCCCCCCGAGCTCCTTTTGGAGCAGGGCGCTACGGCGCTCGGCATCGTCGACATTGGCGGCGATCTCCCGCTGCTGTTGATTGAGGGCCGCCAGTACGTCCGAGGAGCCCTCGATCTGGCGTCTTTGTTGGGCGAGGGCCGCAGCGCGGTTCACGAGCTCTTGCCAGTCGACGTCGTCCCAGGAGGTGAAGTTATCCAGGCGGGCCAGGGCCGCCAGCCGGTCGTCTACGGCCTTCAGGCTCGCGACGACCGCCGCCGTCGCGTCCTTGGCTTTGGCAAGCCGCTGGTGAAGTGCGCTCGCTTCGCCCACGAGGGCCTCGACCTTGGCTTCGTTGGACCACCCGAGGACGTAGTGGCGCCGGTCGCCGATCTGGCGGCGGTCATCCTTCTCGTGGCGGTCCTTGTCCTTGACCTGGCCTCTCCTGGTTACGGCCTTCGGATAGCGGCGGAACTCGGCTGCGCTGTCCACGCAGACGTGGTCCGCCCGCCGCGAGAGCTCGTTGTCCAGCCAAAGGCCGAATGTGGTCCCCGGCTTGATTTCCAACATGTCTAGTAGTAGGGGAGCAGCCGACTGTCGTTGGGGCTCGGGCACCCTTGCCACGGTGGCAGGTACGCGGAAGTAGACCACCCGTGCCCCGAGGTGGTGGCCGTCGATCCAAGCTGACACACGGTCGTAAAACTGGTCAGGCACGAGAAGGGAAAGTGCGAAGCTGTGCAGGACTCGCTCGGCCGCACCTTCCCAATCGGTCGCCTGCGAACTGACCTGGAGCAGCTCGCCGGCGAACGGCAGATGGGCGGGGGTCAGGGTCAGGTCGACGCATAACTGCTCGCGCATCCGGACGCTTTCCTGGGGAAGGTTGCTCTGACGTGAGCGCAGCCCGGCCAGCTCTTCGTTGAGCTGCCGGGAATCCTCTTCCATTTGGCGCCTGCCGACGCTCTGTTCCGTCAGCTCATTTTGAGCGGCGGCCTTATCCTGGTCGGCGACGGACCGCGCGTGTGCGACCCGGTCGTACGTGGCCCTGAACTGCTCGACGGCTTGGACAGGCGGTAAACCAGCCATTTCGAGCGCGTCAGCAAACTGCCGGGCGCGGTCTTGCCGCCTAGGGAGCTCACGCTCGCAAGCTCGGATCTGGTCGTCGATGATCGCGAGGGAGGCACCGCCATTACGGGCTATGTCATTGCTCACTCGTTGAAGCTGGGCGCGCAGGTCGCCCACGCCCTCGATGAGGCTTGCCAGCTCAACCTCAATGCCATCGCGTTGGGCGCGGAGCTCGCCAAGCTCCGCTTCGCGTAAAGCCTTTTCGTGCTCGGCGAAGAAGTATGCCAGGGCATCCCTCTGGCCGGCCAGTTCTGCCAGGGCGGCCTCGGCGTAGGTATACCGCTCAAAATCCGAAATGATCGGGCCGAGCTCGAGCAATTGCGCCCTGGCCTTTACCACGGCATCGTGAGCTCGGGTCAGGTTGTCGAAATGGTCGATGAGGGCAGCTACCTGGTCTTGCGCGTCGAAAGGCTCCAACATATGGTTGCGGACGAAGTCGTTGAGGTTGTCGACCGCTTTGAGCGACACCGTCTGGTGGAAAAGGTCCATGGCTTGCTCGGACTCGATGCCCAAGCGCCGTCGAAAGTCCTTGCCGTATTCGGGGAAGGTGTCGTAAAGGCGCCCTCCTCGTCCGCGCAGGCGCCGCTTTAGCGCCGAGAGCTCGCTACCGAAGTTGGCGAAGTCCCGATCTATAGACAGGTCGTCGTCGGCGACAACATAAAATCTGTCCGGTTGTCCCGCAGTGAGGTCTTTGGCGTGGAATACCTGCGCAAGGGTGACGGTGAGGTCGAAATCGGCGTTGGAGAACACACCGAGCACCACCGACACATGGCGGGTGCCCCGTAGGGGGACGGGTTGAGTGGCACCGGTGGCCTCGTTGCGTTCCGACTTGTAGTAGCCAAGGACGTAGGAACGAAGGTCGCGTTCACGGGTGGCGGCACCGGCCGCTTTGTTGTAGGAAATCTTGTGCGAAGGCAGCAGGAGAGTGGTCACCGCGTCGACCAGTGTGGACTTGCCGGAGCCGATGTCACCGGTCAAAAGAGCATTGCGGCCGTCGGCGGCGAGGCTCCAAACACGCCCATCGAATGTCCCCCAATTGAAGACCTCGAGGCGGCGCAGCCGGCAGCCCGGGAGCCGGTCCTCCCGGATTTGCTCCAGGTCTACCAGGCTGAAAAGCGACACCTACACCGCCTCCGCCTCGTCCTCGTACGCGGCGGCCTCTCCAAGGTACTCGGCCAGCCTCGCGTCGAGATCCGCCAACCATTGACCGTCGACGTAGGCCTTCAGGATCCGGCGCACCTCGAAATCGTCTGGGCTCCCACGGAGCCGCTGTAAAAACCCAAGCTCTATCACCTTGTTTATGTGGGCCCCCACTTGGTCGACGAGCCGGGCTTCATTGTTGGACGAGGGCAGGAACAACCGCAGCATCTCTACGATCTGGTCCCTGCTCAAAACCAGTCGTGTCTCTGCCGTGCTGGAGTCGAACTCCGCCAGGCGCTTCCGGAGCAGGGCGAGCAGGACGCTCACCGGGAAGGAAAGGGGCTGGCGAGCGATGAGCCGGGGTAGGGCCACGGCACCCTCCGGGTGGGGTCGGCTGCGGAGGAACGCGTACCCTTCGGACTCGTCCACGACGACCTGCAAGCCGAGGACCGCCACGTAGTCCGACACCTGAGCGCGGAGCCGGCCCAGCATTTCCCAAGCGTGGACGTTGGTATCGCGGTAAAGAGGACCGCGGCAGAGATTGACAACGACAACGGAGAGGTCGGACGGCTCCGGACCGGTGGCGACCGGGGCATCGCTCACGACGGCGTCACCCGCACCGGCGGAAACTGACTGCCGGCATCTCTGCCACCCTTGCCACTTCGCCGTACTCGGCATCCCACCCCACCGTCTCGCGCCGGGTCTCGTCGAAGACAACATCCAAGCCGGGAGCGGGCAGCGAAAGGTACCCGAGAAGTTCGGCCAGGCCCTGCTCGATGGGACGATCGGCCAGGACCTCGGCAAGACCTATTGTCGGGCGCCCTCGCAAGGTAGCTAAAACCCCTCTTGCAAGGGCCTCTCGGTCCACATAGCCCTGTCTGAGCAAGTCGTCGGCATCAAAGTCCTGGCTTCCCGCCACCATGCCTTCGCTGTCGATAGCAGCAATGGACGAAGGCCGGTGTAAAGGTCTCTCCGTTGGGAGAACGAACTCGACCTCGGTGTCGTCGATCTCCATAACCGTGGCGGGTTTGGGTGCGTAGCGGGCCCGCAGCGCGCGGGACTCGATCGAGCGCAGGAGGTCGAAGACGCGGCGGTTTTCCAGCCATGCTTGATCGTCGAGGAACCGGCGGAGCTGCTCCGAGAGCAAGCGGACTGTCGCTTGGGTGCGCTCGCAGGCGTCGATCCAGTCGAAGTGCACACGCGCCAGGCGGTCGTCGTAGTGCTCGGCAAGCGCCTCGACCTCGCCAAGCCTGCCGAGCAGCTCGCTCAGCTCCCTCTGGCGCCGGTCCGAGAGCAAGAAATCATAAAAGGCTTGGAAACTACGGCCCTGGTCGGACTGGGCGATGGTGGTCCTCCCTCCTACTGCCTCATCGAGAAGCGCACCCTTGGGCCCGTCCCAGCCGGCGATCCGCTCCCTGAGCTGGCGGTCCAGCCGGCGGAAGTTGTCCTCGACCTCACGGAAGTCGGCCAGCAGCTCCCGGGCTGTCTTGGCGAACTGTTGGTAGCGGTCGCGCTGGCTCACTGCGTCCAGGACGGTGATGTCGCCCTGCTCGGCCCGGGTGATCTCGTCGTCCAAATCGGCCCGCCTCCGGCGCAGGTCGGCGAGACGCTCATCCGGGTCGCTCTCGGCTCCGAACACCATTTGCCTGAGGAGCTCGAAGATCGTGTTGAGCCGGGACTCCGTCCCAACGAACTCGCGTGGGTAGAGCTCGCTCACCCATAGGAGGGCCTTCTCGACAGCCGGAGCCAAGTCGTAGAACGGGTCGTCGGAGCCCGCGGAGTAATACTTGCGCAGCCACCCATGGTCGTCGGAGGCCCAGTCGTCGAGATAAGCCGCTGCCGCCTTTGGGAAGGCATCCTCACCCAGGCGCTGGTTTAGCGCGAACAGCTCGTCGTCCAGCTGGGCGGAGAGGTCCCGGGCCGGGATGGAGGCGGCATTGGGTTGGACGAACACCCGGTCGAGGAAGCTGAGGACCAGCTCGGCGTGCGGAGAGCGCAAAAGCTTCCAAGCGGGGTGCGCTCGGAGGTGGACCAGGTCCTCGTACTGCACGCAAAGGAGCTTACGAGGTGGCTGTGACGGCTTGGCCGACCGTCGCCACGGCTGGGACCAACTGCTCGGAGGATGTGGTTACCCCGTTACGAGAGGCACGCTCCACATCACATCGCCGACCACTAGTTGACCCGGCGGTCAGGTGTGCTCATGCGAGGTCTACTTCCAGGCCGGCTTCACGTAACGCAATGACCTGTTCCTCCGTGGCGCCCGTGTCGGTAATAAAGAGGTCCACGCGCTCCAGGTCGCATATGCGGGCGAATTTCACCCGGCCGATCTTTGTGCTGTCCGCCACCACGACCACGCGGGTGGCGCGCGCGACGAGCGCCCCGTCGGTCGTCGCCTCGAGGTCGTTGTGGGTCGTGAAACCTGCCGTCGGGTCGACGCCGTCCACCCCGACGAAGGCAATGTCCAAGTTGTAGTCCCGTATCGTTCGCTCGGCTATAGGTCCCGACAACTCAAACGACGCGGTCCGGGCAACACCTCCGGTTAGGACGAGCCGCACGTTTTGCCGCACCGCCAACTCCGCCCCGATATTGAGCGCGTTCGTGACAACGGTGAGTTCTTCGCGCGCCGAAATGGCACGAGCGACTTCCATTGTGGTGGTGCCGCCTGTGATCCCGACCACGGCGCCTTTCCCGACAAGGCCGGCTGCTCTGGCGGCTATCCTCCGTTTTTCAGCAGTGTGGCTGTGCGCCCGGCTCGCCACCGGGGTCTCGAAATCGCGGCCCACCCAAACGGCCCCACCGTGCGAGCGGATCACTACGCGCTGGCGTTCCAGTCGAGCGAGGTCCCGGCGCACCGTTGCAGCCGATACTCCGAGCATCGTCGCCAGCTCATCGACGGTCAGTTTGGCCTTCTGCTCAAGGACCGTCTGGACGGTGCTCAAGCGGCTCTGGCCGCGCCGGGAACCGTCGCCGGGGCCAAGGTCGGCCCGCCCTGACTTCGCGTTCAAATTGACCGCAGCTGTCACAGTCCCGTTACCCGAGGCCCCGATGTCCCACTGTCACACTCCCTCGAGAACAATGGAGCGAGCCAGGAACCGGGGTGTGTCCGGGTTGATGTCGCGCAACTCCGCCAGTTCGCCCGCAGCCTTTTGGGCGCGGACGAGCTCGGCCAGCGGGTCGCCCTTACCGCGGACAAGGCACGCACCAGTTTTTTCGATGGCGGCGTCGATGCTCGGTTCTTTGTCGTCCACCACCCACACCATGCTGCCGGGCCCGAGCACCGAGATGGGGCCGTGCCTGAACTCGCGGGTTGGGTATGCCTCCGCCCATGTCGCCAGGATCTCCCTCATCTTCAGCGCAGCTTCGTTGGCTATGGCGGCTCCGACGCCCCGGCCCAGGAAGACGAACTGGCGGACGTCTTCCATGTGAGCGGGTGACGGCCCTTTGAGGAACTCCTCGGCTCGCTCAGCCGAAGCTGCGACGTCCCACCCGCAGTGCGAAAGGAAGACCGCCAGGGCGGTCGTGGCGAAGCGAGTTTGCACAACCGAACGCTCCTCTGCCCATGGCAGGAGGACACGCCGAGCCGTCAACTGCGCAAGCGGGTTGCCTTCTTCGGTCGTTACAGCCAGCACGCTGGCGCCTGGTGGCAGGGCCTTCACAGCGTCGAGGACCTCGGTGGTCGTGCCGGAACGCGAAATCGCTACGACCAGGTCATATGGTCGGCCTGCCGGCATTTCCGAAGCTGGGAAGGCGTCGGTTTCCCCCTGGTGCTGAGCCTCCCGGTACGCCGCCACTGCTTGGGCCATGTACAGCGACGTCCCGCAGCCGATGACAGCCACTCGCGCGCCTTTTGCCGGCAGCAGCTCCGCGTGGGAGGCCGCTGTCTCTATTGCCCGGCGCCACAGGTCCGGTTGAGTGCCCATTTCGTGCGCATAACTGCTCATATCGAGCATTCTAAGCGGCCTCTAGTCACGAAACAAGCAAATGGTGCTACGCTGTCCGCGTTATGTGCGCAATGCGAGCAGTCTTGGACGAGATCCACAGCCAACCGCGTATGTGGCGACGGACAGCGCAACTGGCCTCGGCCAGCCAACGGTTGTTGCCTTCACGCGGCGAGCGGGTTGCCGCCATCGGTTGCGGCACTTCGCTGTACATGGCACAGGCGTGGGCAGCTGCCAGAGAGGCGGCAGGCCACGGAGAGACCGACGCCTTCACCCCATCAGAAGCCTTGCCCCGCCACTATGACGCCGTCGTCGCCATCAGCCGTTCGGGATCGACCACCGAGGTTTGCGACTACATGAGCAGCCAAGCTGGACATGCCCGCAGGCTGGCAGTTACAGGCGACCCTGCCAGCGCGGTAGTCGGGCTATCGGACCATGCGGTGCTCTTGGACTACGCCGACGAGCGGTCGCCGATGCAGACGCGGTTCGCCACCTCGGCCCTGGCGTTGCTGCGGGCTCACATCGGCGTGGACATCGATGCTCTTGCCGCTGACGCGGAGCGAGCCCTGGTTGAGCCCCTCCCGGTGGATCCCAAAGCTGTGCGCAAGGTCGTCCTCCTTGGCCACGGCCTCGGTGTGGGGGTTGCACGTGAGGCTGCCCTAAAACTGGAAGAGGCTGTCGGCGCCTGGACAGAGGCTCTCCCTTCCTCGGAGTTCCGTCACGGCCCCAACCATGCCGTGGGAGAAGGAACCGTGGTGTGGGCGTTCGACCCGCCCCCCGTGGGTCTCGCCGAAATGGTGGAGGCACGCGGCGCGACTTTTGTCGGACCTCACTACGACCCCATGGTCGAGCTGGTCTTGGCGCAGCGGCTGGCCGTGGCGCTGATCGAGGACAAAGGCCTGGACCCCGACGGGGTCCTGGGCGGGTTGCGGCCGGCTAAATCAGCCGACAATGGCGACTAACCCATGCCGATGACCCATGCCGACAAGCGAGCCGATGACCCATGCCGACAGGCGAGACGTAGGATCAAGCGTGAGCACCTCGCCCCTCGGATGGCGGGTCGGCGGGTCGGCGGAGAACCGGTGGCGGGCCGGCGGCCGGGCGGCGGGTCGGCGGAGAGCCGGTGGCGGGCCGGTGGAGGGTGAAAGGTCGCGGCTTGGTGCTCTGCCCCGCGAACAAAAGGAGGGAAAGGACAACATGAAACTTAGGAAATTGGCTCGTGGTCCTCTCGTACCGACTGCAGTCGTCGCATTGATCGCGAGCGTCTGCGGCCCGGTCGGGGCGGGCAGTGCCAGCGCCACCAGCCTCGAAGCTGCCGCCGCGTTGCCCAAACCGGTAAGAGGAAGTTCCATTACTATCGATTACCATTACCCTGCGCCCCCCAAGGCGCTCCTCAACGAGTTCACGGCCCAGACCGGCGTGAAGGTTAACTGGGTGGAGGTCGGTTGGGATCCCCTCCAAGTGAAGATCGCCACGGCCATGGAATCGAACTCCTATTTTGCAGATCTCACGGACGTCGACTGGTCGAAGGTGGGCGAATACTACAAGACCAAGTGGTTCATCCCGCTCAACTCCGATTTCAACCTTTCCGCACTGAGTGGTGACATGCCGCAGCTGTCCAGTTTCAGCTCGCACGGCCAGCAGTACGCCATCCCGTTCGACGCTGGCTTCACGGTCACGACGTGGAACGCCGCGATTGCAAAGAAGGCTGGCATCACCACTGCCCCAACGACCCTGAGCGCGTACACCGCCGACCTCCAGAAGATAAAGGCGAAGGGCATCCTCGCCAGCCCGCTCGACATCCCCTTTGCAGCAGCCGAAGGCTTGTCCACGTACTGGTACCAGCTGACGGCCGCCTTCGGAGGTGAGGTCCTCAACGCCAACTACAAGCCGATGTTCACCTCGCCCAGCTCGGCCGGCTACAAGGCAATGACCTGGATGGTCAATGCCTACAAGTCTGGGCTAGTACCCAAAGCCAATATCAACGACACCGACTACGGGGCGTTCACTTCCGAGATGGCCGAGGGCCGGGTGGCGAGCGTTTTCTCCGACTACTCAGGCAACGTCGGGTCATTGTACGACGTGCCCAGCATGTCCAAGGTCGTAGGTCAGGTGGAGTACCTTCCCGTGCCCGGCGTTTCGGGCCCGGCCCCCGACCTGGCCAACCCGGACGGCATAGGTATCCCGAAGACTGCCAAGAACGTAGCGGGGGCACTTGCGTTTATCAACTGGTTCACGAATACCAAAAACCAGGCGATCTGGGCTGGGCTCGACGGCCCCAACGACGTAGTCCCGACCTTCGGCGGACCGGCTCGAATCAGTAGCATGGACCTTCTGGCCAAGACGAAACTTGTGGTCGCCGCCGGCGAACAGGAGATAATCAAACTGTTCAAGGTGAGCCGTGCCGAGTTCCCCGGCCCAGGGGCGCCACCGTGGTACCCCCAGTTCAGTAATGCCGTCTATACCAATATCCACCAGGCGGCTGCGGGTTCCGAGACGGTTGCCCAGGCGGTCAGCGCGATCGCCAGCGAAGTCCAACAGCTGAACGCGAGCTCGTAACAACAACAGCAACAGCAACATATGGCCGCTGCCCCCGTTACCGAAGCCCTTACCGGGCCACGTAACCGTTGAGCAAGCGGGCGAGCAACCAGGGTAGGAGGCGGCGCCGCGGCCGCTTCCTGCCCTATGTGCTCCTTTCACCACTGGTGCTCTTCATAGGCGTCCTTGGCCTGTACCCGACTGGTATTACCACCGTCGAATCGTTCTTCACCGTAAACCCCGTCGACCCCCCGATCCGGTTTTCGGGCCTCGCCAACTTTCGTGCTGTGCTCAGCAACCCCTTTGTCCGGACAAGCGCGGTCAACACGCTCCTTTATATCGTCGTGGGCGTCGGGCTTTCGACCCTCCTAGGTCTGCTCATCGCTATGGTCCTGCGGCGCCGCTCGCGAGCGCGCGGCATCCTGATCGCGTTGGTGGTGCTGCCGTGGGCACTGCCGGGCGTCGTCGAGTCGACCATTTGGGGTTGGATATACGACCCCACCTTCGGAGTGCTGAACAGCGTCCTGAAGTCGACCGGGATCATAGGGTCCTACCACGTCTGGGTCGGGCTCGGGCGGGTCTCCTCCATAATCCTCATCGAACTGGTGCAGGTTTGGCAGATAGCGCCCCTTTCCGCCCTCCTGATCCTTGCAGCGCTTCAAATGATCCCGCAGGAGCTATATGAGGCAGCTCGCGTCGACGGAGGCTCGCCGCGCCAAAACTTCCGCCGCATCACGCTGCCGCTGCTACGCCCTGGCCTAGCTGTGGCGATGGTCGAGTCGTTGATGCTGTCGCTCAACGTGTTCGACCAGGTATACGTGCTGAACGGGGCAGCTCCGAGCGGCGCATCGATCATGATGGCCACATACCAAACTACCTTCAACAACCTCAACTTCGGCCAGGGCTACGCTATCTCGTTACTGGCCACGGCAGCCACGATGGTGCTGGCGGTCATGATCATCGGGGTCGTCTATAGGCGGGTGGAGTTCTAGATGCAACGCCCCACCATTGGTCGCAGGATGGGACGGGCTTCGCTGGTCCTACTGATAGTGGCATGGTCCGTCTTCCCTATCTACTGGACACTAAATACGAGCTTTATGACGCTCACCACTGCACAGGCGATCCCTCAACACTTCTACCCCAGCCCCTTCACGACGCAGTCTTACCACACCTTGTTGAGCGGGAACTCAAGTGGGGTGGGCTACCAGTTCTGGCGCTCTTTCCTCAATTCCTCCGTGGAGTCGGGGCTCGCCACGGTCCTAACGGTATTCATCGCGCTCTTCTCGGCCTACGCCTTCGCCCGCCTGGAGTTCCCCTGGAAACGCACGATCTTAGTGGTTGTGCTCGCCGGCTTACTGCTCCCTGTGTACGCAACCTTGATCCCCCTTTACCGGATGCTGTCCGATGTCCATCTCACCAATAGCTACGCCGGGATCATCCTTGTCTACACTTCGGGTTTCTTGCCTCTGGCAATTTGGATCCTGTACAACTACTTCGCCAGCGTGCCACGCGAGCTCGAAGAGGCGGCTTTCGTCGACGGGGCGTCGCCGGTGAAGGCGCTGTGGCGGATAATGTTGCCGGTCTCGGCGCCCGGCGTAGCTGCCACCGCGATCATTGTGTTCCTCATGGGTTGGGCCCAGTTCATTTTCCCTCTCGTGTTGAGCAGCGACCTCAGCACCGAACCCGTCACGGTTGTGGTGGCCGCCCTGTTCGGCCAGAAGATCCAGCCCTTTACGTTGCTTAGCGCGATGGGTGTCCTGGCTGCGGCCTTGCCTGCCATTATTGCTCTCGCCTTGAACCGCTACATCGTGCAGGGCATTATGGCCGGCAGTGTCAAAGGGTAAAAGCTTCGGTGGCAATTGTGGATAGCGGCCCCGGCGCCGTCGATGGCGGCTCGAGCGCCGATCAGGGCCCCCGCCCGGCGTCCCGGCCTCATCACGAACCCCCCGCCGACGGTGCGCTGGACTTGATGGTGGCCGGCGACGTGGTGCCCGACCTTGTGCTCGGGGACATATCCGGGGAGATCAAGTTCGGCCAGGCGGACAACATTGCCGAACAAGGCGTCCTGACCGTCGGCGGTTCCTCAAGCATCATGGCTTGCGGAGCGGCACAGCTCGGGTTGCGGGTTGCCTTCGTCGGGGTCGTAGGCGACGATGCCGCCGGGCGGTTCATGCTGGAAGAGCTCTCAGCCAGAGGCGTCGACGTCTCCGGCTGCGTTGTGCTCCCGGCACGCGCAACGGCTGTTTGCGTCCATCTGCTACGACCCGGTGCCGAGCGTGACCGAGCAATGATCAGTTGGCTCGGCTGTGACGGTGAGCTCACTGCTCAGATGGTGCGAGCGTCCCTTTCGCGGCCGGCGAGGCATTTCCATGTCGGCTCGTTCTATCTGCTGCCCAAACTTGCGCCGGATCTCGCAAACCTGTTCTCAGATCTTCGGCAACTTGGTTGCTCCACCTCGCTCGACCCGCAGGGGGATCCGCGGGGCCGTTGGGACGGAGGGCTGCGCGAAGTGCTGCGCCAGACGGACTTTTTCTTCCCGAACCGCAATGAGGCTATTGCCGTAGCCGAGAAAGTGGGTGGGCAGGCGCAGTTGAGCGGCGAACCCCTGCTGCGGTCCCTCGGCGCTCTCGGCCCTGTGCCGGTGGTGAAGTGCGCGTCCGAAGGAGCGTACGCTCTCGATGGAGCGCGGGTCGTACACGTGAAGGCCCCGCTCATCAAGCCGGTGGACACGATCGGAGCGGGTGACAGTTTCGATGCCGGTTTTGTTTATGGGCACTTGCAGGGCTGGCCCGTGACCAAGAGCTTGGCTTTTGCCGTGGCCTGTGGCTCCTTGTCAGGCAGGAGAGCTGGAGGGGTGCTGGGACAGGCTCGAGTGGAAGAAGCGATGGCCCTGGCCCGCGACCTCGGCTGACCTCGGCTGACCTCGGCTGACCTGGGCTGACCTCAGCTCGCTATGTTGCGGGCAGGGGGGCAAGCTCGCGAGGCGGCCGAGGCGAAGGAGCGGGCTCGACCTCGATGTGGGGGAGGGACCGGTCAAGCCAGCCAGGCAACCACCAGCTGCGTGTGCCAAGCAGGTACATCACAGCCGGTACGAGTAGCAGGCGGACAACAGTGGCGTCGAGCAGCACGCTCGCTGAGAGCCCCACAGCAAGCTGTTTGACCACGACGTTCGAAGAAGCGACGAAGGCGAAGAAAACGCTCGCCATTATCAACGCCGCGCACGTGATTACTCGCCCGGTGGCAGAAAGGCCTCGCGCCACCGCCAGGCGGTGGTCCCCCGTGAGGTCCCATTGCTCCTTCACACGCGACAGCAGGAAAATCTCGTAGTCCATCGACAGGCCGAAGACGATGGCAAACATGAACACGGGCACGTAGGACTCGATCGGCACGTTCTCGCTCACGCCGAACAGGCTTCGGCCCCAGCCCCACTGGTAAACCGCCACGACGACCCCATAAGCGGCAGAAATGCTCACCAAATTGCAAAGGGCGGCCTTGACGGCGAGGAGCAAGCTCCTAAAAGCCGTCATGATCAGCAGGAAAGCGCAGGCGACCACGACTGCTATGACAATGGGCAACGAGCTTGTCAGCTTTGCCGCAAACTGGATGTTGCTGGCAGTGGAGCCGCTGACGTAGCCGACAGCACCCGACCCTTTTAGAGCGGCCGGGAGCACTTGGCGGTCGAGCCGGCTAAACAGGCTGCTTGTCGCCGACGTCTGGGGCCCTGTGCTCGGCACTACGGTACCGACCAACAGGGCGCCGTCCTCTGTAGGCGAGAGGTGGCTGGCGCGGGCGACGCCAGGGGTGCGCGCCAGGCTGGCATCGATGCTCGTCGCCAGCTGCTCGGCAGGACCGGACGGCATCCCCGGACGGAGTTTCACGACTACGGTGAAAGGTCCGTTGGCGCCCGGGCCGAAGCCCCGCGCGATCAGGTCGTAGGCCTGTTTCGAGGTGTACGTAGCGGGGTTGGCACCGTCGTCAACTGTCCCTAGGCGCACCGAGAGCAGCGGGACGGCGATCACGGCCAGCAACATGACACCCCCGGCGAGGTACAGCCATGGACGTTTTCCAACTGACGTGGCGTAGTCGTGCCACCAGTCGTTTTCTTTCCCGGTCTCGGCCACGGGGGACTTCTTGACCCGAAGGCGGTCGACCTGGTGGCCGAGCAGGCCAAGTGCGGCAGGAACGAGGGTGATCGCGCCCAGAGCTGCGGCTACGACGCCGAACACGGCCGCTAGGCCGAGATAACCGAGGAAGGCGATGCCCGAGGCGAACAACCCGAGAAGGGCGATCGACACGGTGGTTGCGGCCACCAGCACGGCTCGACCACTGGTGGAAGCGGCCAGTGCCGCAGCTTCGACCGGGTCACGGCCGTCGATGACGCTCTGGCGGTGCCTCGTGGTGAGGAAGACGGCGTAGTCGATGCCTACACCGAGGCCGATCATTGTGGCCAGCGTCGGGGAGGCGGTGCCGAAAGTGAGGGCGGCGGAGACGATGCCCAAGATGTTGAGGCCGACCAGCATGGCCAGCAAGGCAGTTACGAGGGGCAGTATGCCTGCGGCCACGCTGCCGTAACCGACCAGGAGCACGACGAGGGCGACGGCGAAGCCAATTAGCTCCGATGCGGCGTCGCTGGCTTTGGGTTGAAATAGCGCGTCGAACTGGCCCCCGTACTGCACGTCGAGCCCCGCCTGTGCCAGGGGCCG
>DATJMJ010000159.1:0-2507 GCA_035508795.1 Acidimicrobiales bacterium | reverse complement strand
G
Source organism: Acidimicrobiales bacterium (assembly GCA_035508795.1). Classification (GTDB taxonomy): domain Bacteria; phylum Actinomycetota; class Acidimicrobiia; order Acidimicrobiales; family Palsa-688; genus DATJMJ01. Next base: position 2,506 of record DATJMJ010000159.1, on the reverse strand, counting down.
CGGGATGAACGAGTCGGGGGCCAGTCGGGCGATCGTGAGTGCTCCTACCGATTCGAGGATTGGTTTCGGTCCGAGCAACGCGACTGCTTCCTCGGCTTTGACGAGGCCAGAGAAGTCCACGGCGGGCTCGCTAAGTGGTTCGCCATCGCGGGAGAGCACAACCTGATCCCCGGCGATGACGACGTCGGCGCCGTTGTCGATTAGGCCCCAGAATCCGTCGATGAGTCCGATGCCTTGCTCCACCACGAAGTGCACCAGGTCATGGGGAAGTGCATCGCCGCGGTTGGGGAAGCCCCATTCGGTCTCGGTCCCGTCCGTGCGGACGACGTGGACGAGGTCGTGTTGGGCTGGCCGGCGGGTGAAGGTGGCGGTAAGGGGTCCTTTCACCGCTCTGCCCTCTGCTGGACCGGCGACCTCCCGTCGATAGGGCGTTCGTTCAACTCCTCGGTGACTGCCTGGAGCAACCGTGCCGAGAACTCCCTCGGACGCAGCAGCCAGCCGTTGTGCGCTCCGGGGAACTCGATCATCGGACGCTGTAGTCGGGCGGCGAGGGCCTCGGCGCAGTGACGTGGGAAGGTCTCGGTGTCCCGGCCCGCAGCGGGAACGATACGGTCCGCGACCGGGACGAGCGCGGACAGGTCGAGCCGGTAACGGCGAGCGGCGGGGGCGTCGTGAGACAAGAAGAACTCGAGGTTGGCCAGACGTTCGGGCTTGGGCTCGGGAAAGGCCACCCCGGGTTCCCGGTCATCGAGGCGAAGCCCGGCCAAGGCCACGAACTTCTTCATGGCTGCGGCGGCCCCGTCGCTCCGGTAAGTAGCCTCAACCTCTTCTCGCCCTCGCTCCGCCTGGCTCCGCTCGGGCTCGGCCAGCAGTTCGGTGACCGGTGGCTCATGAGCCACGAGCAGCCGCACCCGCTCGGGGTGGCGGCTGAGGAGGGCGAGCCCGATCAGGGCGCCGAGGCTGGTGCCGAACACCACGGCCGCCTGGTCGGACACCGCCGCGAGCAACCGCGCCGCGTCGTCGGCGTGGGTCGTGGGGTCGACCGGAGCGGACGGGTCGTCAACCGGGCTGCGGCCCAGGCCGCGGCGGTCGTAGCTGACAACGGTGAAGTGGTCGGTCAAGCCGGCCGCGAGGGCGTCGCTGGCATTTGCGATGCCGTCGCCTCCCTGGAGGAGCAGGAGCAGGGGGCCGTGTCCCTGGGTCTCGTAGTAGAGGGTCGCTCCGGGCACGGCGAGGTTCGCCGTCGTTACGTCTGGATCTGACATGGGGCTACCTCTCATTAGGGAACTACTGGTTCCTTATTGAGGTTATCTGGTGCCGATAGGGAACGCAAGGTACCCTATGGTGGTGGATGCCAAGACGCTGGCTGCGACCTCGACCACAGATCGTGCCGACTCCTCCGCCGCGCCGCGGACCCGTCGGCGCGGCGCCACGCTGGAGCACGCCATCTTGGACGCGGCCTGGGAGGAGATCGCGGCGGTGGGCTACGACCAGGCCACTATGGGCAGCGTGGCGGCCCGCGCGGGCACGAACAAGGCGGCGGTGTACCGCCGCTGGCCCAACCGCACCGAACTCCTCACCGCGGCCATCGACCGGCGAGTCGTGCACCTCGACCGCCCGCCCGCTGGGACCGGAAGCCTTCGTGCCGACGCCATCGCCGTTCTGGAGACCATGCTGCATCGATGCCAGGCCATCGCCGTCATCCCCGACCCGAAGGGTGAATTGGCTGCCTACGTACGACGCCAGGCGGCAACCGAAGCATTCGACCAGATGGAGCGCGCTTTTAGCCGGGCAGCGCAACGCGGAGACTTCCCGAACGGAGCGCTGCATCCGATGGTGCTCAGATTGCCGGTCGATGTCCTCTATAGCGAACTGGCCCTGGCCAATGGCGCCAGCCGACGACAGGTAGCCGACATCGTCGACCACCTGTTGGTACCCCTGACTCAGAGATGAGCCCCGCGTTCCAAGTGGACGCCCGTTGAGCCACCTCTGGTTAGGCGGCTTCAGTTACCGTTCCGCGCAGGATGTAGAGGTCGTCGCCGAAGACGGCGGGGACCTGGATGTGGCCGCCGATGGCCTGGACGTAGCGGGCTACGGCCTCGATGGTGTGGATACCTCGCCGCGCTCGACCTGGGGACCCGGCTCTACTTCCGCGCCTAGGGCCGCCCCGAAGAAGATCGGCCGAGGCTGCGAGCGAAACCTAGACGCCGGCTAGTTCCTCATAGCCGTCGGGAACCTCGCTCTTGAAAAGCCGCCTGACATTCGGGGCCCCTTCCTTCCCGCGGGCCCAGCGGACCGGAACGACGTGTACCTCCCATGACGCACTCGGAGGGTACCGAACGGCGCCGCCCGTCAGCAGGCCATCCGTCATCGCCTGATCAGCCAGGCTCACCCTTTGCGCAAGATCAAGTGCGCGAGCTGTGCGAGCTGCCGGTAGGGATCGGTGGCACCGAGGCGTTCTTCGACGTCGAGGAGCGCGGCCAGTTGATCAGGATCTGCCGGAGGG
>DATJMJ010000158.1:0-18099 GCA_035508795.1 Acidimicrobiales bacterium | reverse complement strand
CCTACCAGCACGATCCCCGCTTCGTAGGTGCCGAGGACGTCGTAGTCGTGGCGTGCTCGGCGGTTCTGCGCCACGAGGCCCCGGGAGGCCGCAGTCTTCGCGGTCATAACCCGTCAAAGGTAGTTTCGTGGCCGTGCTTGTGCTGCCGCGGGAGTGCTGGGACCGTATCGTCGCCCATTGCCTTGGCGAGCTGCCTCTCGAGGCGTGCGGGCTGGTCGCCGGTACGACCCGGCCCGGCTGGTACCCCGAGGCCGCCTTGGCGGTGGTCAGCCAGGTCTACCCGGCTTCCAACTCGGCCCGCTCCGCCCGGCTCTACACCGTCGAACCCGCCGACCTCCTGCGCGCCGACAGGTCCGCCGAGGCGGCCGGGTTGTCGCTCATCGGCGTCTGGCACTCCCATACCCACACTCCCGCCTACCCGTCCCCGACCGACATTGCTCAGGCACCTGACCCCGACTGGCACTACCTGCTGGTATCCCTCGCCGACAGCGAGCCCGTGCTGCGCAGTTACCGGGTGGTGGACGGTGTGGTGAGCGAGGAGCCGGTCGCCGGGGCCGTTTGAGCCCGCCAAATGCCTACAATGGTGACCGGGTAGGTCGGGATTACTCGTCCCGGCCTCGAGAGATGGAAGACAGGGAGCTGCCGTGGCCGTCGAAGTGCGCTTGCCAAACATCCTCCGGCCAATGGCCGGGGGAGAGGCGTCTGTCAAGGCCGAAGGAGAAAACCTGCGGGAGGTCTTCGACGACCTCATCGAGCAGTACCCGGGCTTGCGGGCGTCGTTGCTCACGCCCGAGGGCGGCCTCCACCGGCACCTGAGCGTGTTCTTGGACGACGACGACGTGCGCTACCTCGGGGGGCTCGACGCCAAGGTCACCCCTTCGGCGACGGTGACGCTCATGCCGGCAGTGGCGGGAGGTTAGCAATGGCACGTTTCGAAAATGTCCTCGACACGATCGGCAACACGCCCCTGGTGGAGATAAGCGAGCTCAGCCCCAGCTCGCGGGTACGTGTGCTGATCAAGCTGGAAGGCCTCAACCCAGGCGGCTCGGTCAAGGACAGAGCGGCCAGGTCGATGATCGAAGAAGCCGAGAAAGATGGCAGCCTTTCTCCCGGCCAGCGCATCCTGGAGTCCTCGAGCGGCAATACGGCTGCGGGTTTGGCCATGATCTCGAGGGTCAAGGGCTATCCCTTCACGGTGGTCGTCCCCGAAAACGTCTCGGTGGAGCGTATAAAGCTGCTGCGCGCCTTTGGTGCCGAGATCGTTTTCTCGCCTGCCGCAGAAGGATCTAACGGGGCGATGCGCAAGGCACAGGCATTGGCCGCAGAGCACCCCGAATGGTGGTTTTCTTTCCAGTACGGCAACCCCGCCAACCCCAAGGCCCACTACGAAGGCACGGGGCCGGAAATATGGCGTGACTGCCCCGAAGTTACCCATTTTGTAGCCGGGCTCGGCACCGCTGGCACGGTCATCGGAGTGGGGACTTTCCTCAAGCAGCGCAACCCGGATGTGCAGATTTGGGCCGTGCAGCCGCCCGCGGGAGAAAAGGTAGAAGGCCTCAAGAGCCTCGACGAAGGTTTTGTGCCGCCCGTTTTCATAGACGGCGACGGCTATTCCTTGCTCAGCCGGAGCCGGGTGGTGGGACCGCGTGAGAGCATCGAGTGGACAAGGCGGCTGGCCGACATCGGTATTTTTGCCGGCATTTCGACCGGCGCGGCAATGGCAGGCGTGGCGCGCTGCGCCTCGGAGATAGACGAGGGCACGATTGTCACGGTCTCGCCCGACGGCGGTTGGAAGTACCTTTCGACCGATGTTTGGACCGGCGACATCGACGAAGTCGCCGAGCGCGCTCGCCACGAGCTTTATTTCTGATCCTTCGCCCCGGGTAGGGGTTGCCGGATCTCGGTTGTTTTAGCGCCCCAGCCCGCGCCCGTTAGGCTCGTGCGCGGTGGATGACCGGGCGATCGGGATGTTCGACAGCGGCTTTGGCGGCCTGACGGTGGCTCGCGCGCTCATCGACCTGCTCCCAAATGAAGATCTTGTTTACGTAGGCGACACGGCCCGGTTCCCGTACGGGCCACGCCCGCTCGAACAGGTAAGGCTTTTTGCGTCGCAGATCACCCGCAAGCTCGTGGACGAGGACAACGTAAAGCTCGTTGTCGTCGCGTGCAACAACGCCACGGCTGCCGCCCTCACGCAGCTGCGCTACGAGTTCGACGTGCCCCTCGTCGGGGTCATCGACGCTGGCGTCCGGGCGCTCCTGGCGGTGACCCGCAGCGGGAGGGTCGGCATCATCGGGACCGTCGGGACGATCGCCTCCGGGGCGTACCAGCAGGCCGTGGCGTCGAGGCGTTGGCGGCGCACTCACGGCCGCGAGCTGGACCTGACCTGTACCGCCTGTCCCGGGTTCGTTGAGCTCGTCGAGGGCGGGAAGGTGCGCAGCAAAGAGGCCCGCGTGCTCGCCGAGGAGCTGCTCTGCCCGGTCCAGGAGGCGGGGGTGGACTCCCTACTGCTCGGCTGCACACATTACCCTTACCTGGCGCGGACGATAGGAGAGGTAATGGGCCCAGAGGTAGTCCTTGTCAGTTCGGCGGACGAGACCGCCTTCGAGGTGCGCAACATCCTCCTGGAGACCGGGCTCAACCGGCGTTCCAGTTCCAAGGGCACGAGGCGCTGGGTCTCGTCGGGGGACGTGGCTCCCTTCGTGAGGATCGGGCAGCAGTTCTTCGGCCCTGAGCTCGACGTAGCCGAACATTGGGAGCCGCCTGCCCACGACCTGGCTACCACGGGGGGGCAAACCAAGTGACGCCGCCAGCGGGCTCGACTTCAGGAGCCGGGGGAGGTCCGGTGCACGAGGTTGCCGGGGGGCGTTTCTCGCTCACGGTCCTTGGGGCCGACGGGAGTTACCCGGGCCCGGGGGGTGCTTGCAGCGGTTACCTGCTCCGGGCGGACGGCTTCAGCACATGGATGGACGCCGGCCCCGGGACGCTCGCCAACCTTCAGCTCCACGTCGGCTTGGCGGATCTCGACGCGGTGGTCCTGAGCCATGAGCACCCCGACCACTGGGCCGACCTCGAGGGCCTCTACGTCGCTCTGCGCTACTTCGTCGGCCGTCAGGAGGTCCCTGTGTACGCGCCCGATGGCCTCCGGGACCTGATGTCGGGTGAGAGAGACGACGGGACCTTCGACTGGCACATCATCAAGGACGGCATGTCGGCGGACATCGGTCCTGCCCGATGGACCTGGTCGAGGACCGACCACCCCGTCGAGACGCTGGCTTCGCGGGTCGAGGCCCAGGGCCGCGCTCTCGGGTACTCGGCCGACACGGGGCCCCACTGGCAGTTCAGCAGCCTCGGGGCAGGGCTCGACCTCGCCCTGATTGAGGCGACGACTCCAAGCGAGGCCGAGGGGTCGTGGCACCACCTGAGCGCTCGTCAAGCTGGAGCCGCTGCGGGCGCGGCGGGTGCGGGGCGACTTGTCATCACCCATCTGGCGCCGCCTCTCGACCGGGACAAGGCCAGACGTGAAGCGTCGGAAGCCTTCGGCGGGGAGGTCGACGTGGCCGCCATCGGCAAGACCTGGCTCGTATGAGCCCCGCGGTTCACCCCGAGCGGGGCGGTGCGAGGGCGGACGGGCGGCGTCCCGACCAGCTACGGCAGGTCGAGCTCGAGCGCGACTTCACCAAGTTTGCCCCCGGCTCGGTGCTCGTGAGGATGGGGAGGACGGCTGTGCTTTGTACCGCCTCGTTTTCCGAGGAACCGCCACGCTGGTTGAGGGGGAGCGGCAAGGGATGGGTGACGGCCGAGTACTCGATGCTGCCCGGGTCGTCGCCCGAGCGCGTCGAACGGGAAGCCACCCGAGGCCGCCAGTCCGGGCGCACCCAGGAGATCCAGCGCCTGATCGGGCGGAGCCTGCGTGCCGTCACGGACCTCTCCATCCTCGTCGAGCAGCAAGTGACCCTCGATTGCGACGTGCTCCAGGCAGACGGCGGGACCCGTACGGCCAGCATCGTGGGCGCCTGGGTCGCCCTCCACGACGCGTGCAGCCGGATGATGGCGGCGGGCCGTCTTACGGCTCACCCCGTCCGGGAGGGGTGCGCAGCGGTCTCGGTGGGGATAGTCCATGGCACGCCGATGCTTGACCTTGCCTATGTCGAAGACTCCGGCGCCGAGGTGGACATGAACGTTGTCATGACGAGCTCCGGGGGTCTGGTGGAGGTCCAGGGCACCGCCGAAGGCCTCCCCTTTCACCGTCACGAGCTCGACCAGATGCTCGCCCTCGCCGAAAGCGGGATCGGCGAGCTCCTGAAGGTGCAGGCAGGCATTGTGGCCGTCCCGCCGCCCGGCCGGGACCCGCGGGGCGCGCCTGGCCGTGGCTGAACCCGGCCCGTTCGTCCTTGCGACCACCAACGCCAACAAGGCCCGCGAGATCAGGGAGGTGTTCGGTTCGAGCGGCCTCGACATCGAGCTCGTGGACCGCCCCGCAGGCCTCGCCGAGGTCGAAGAGACCGAGCCGACGCTCCTCGGCAATGCCCGCCTCAAAGCACGGGCCCTGGTGGCGGCGACCGGCCTGCCGGCAATAGCCGAGGACTCGGGGATAGAGGTGAAAGCTCTCGGCGGGGCCCCGGGGGTGCGTTCGGCGCGCTACGCCGGCGAGCCGGCGGACGACCAGGCAAATGTCGACAAGCTGCTCTCGGAGCTCGCCGGCACCGACAGCGCCGAGGAGCGGGCAGCCCGCTTCGTCACCGTCGCGGTCGCCTTGTGGCCGGGCGGGCGGGAAATCGTGGCCGAAGGCTGCGTCGATGGATGGGTGGCGCCCGAGCGCAGAGGTAATGGCGGGTTCGGTTACGACCCGGTCTTCGTACCGTTGGAAGGCGACGGTCGCACCTTCGGCCAGATTGCCGAGCTGTCCCCCGCCGCCAAGCACGCCCTCTCCCACAGGGGGCGGGCCTTCAGGGAGCTTGCCCGATCGCTGAAAACCGCCTGAAACCGGCCCGTCCTGCCCGGTGTTGACGGGCACGGGCGCGAAAATGTTGCGATGAGCGCCGACCGCGCGCCCAGGGCAGCCGGCGTGAAGGGTGCGGCAGCATCTCCCAAGCGCCGCCGGTGGTGGCCCCGTACGGTCCGCCACTTAGCGGAGCTCCTGGTTGCCGGCTTCGTGCTCGAGTACGTGGTCGTGCCGCAGATCGGCGGCACCCATAAGGCGCTCCACGTCCTGGCGGGCGTAAACCCCTTCCTGCCGCTGGCAGGTCTTTTCCTCGAGGTCCTGTCGCTCCTGGCCTACTTCGGGCTGACGCGCTCGCTCCTGCCCAAGTCGTCGGACCCGGGCTTCGCAACCGTTTCTCGCATAGAGCTCTCCACGCTCGCCGTCAGCCACTGCCTGGCCGGCGGGAACCTCGTCGGCTACTCGCTCGGCTACGGGCTCTTGACCCGTACGGGCGTCTCGGGGACCGACGCCGGGGTAGCTCTTGCGAGCCAAGGGCTCGGCTCGGCGGTGATGCTCAACGCCATCTTCTGGATGGCACTGCTCGCCTCGCTGCCGGTGTACGGCTTCCATCCCGTCTACCTGATAGCTGCGGTCCTCGGGCTCATCCTCATGTTGGCGATCCTGGCACTGGTGGTCCTTTTCACCAAAGGGGACGCCAGGGCTACTGCGGTCCTGCGGACCGTAGGCATGAAGCTGCCGTTCCTTCAGCCCGACACGCTGCCGAGGCTCTTCAACCAGCTCGTCCAGCGTGCTCATGAGCTTGCCAAGGACAAGGACCAGCTCGTGCAGGCGATCGCCTACGCCTCGGCCAACTGGCTGTTCGATGCCGGTTCGCTGTTCCTGTTCGTCGGGGCTTTTGGCAAATGGGAGGACCCGGCCGCCCTGCTCGTCGCGTACGGCCTGGCAAACATCGCCGGGGCCATCCCCATTACGCCTGGCGGGCTTGGGGTGATCGAGGGCACGCTCAGCAGCATCCTCGTCGCGTTCGGCACGCCGCGGAGCATCGCGATCTGGGGCGTGCTCGGCTGGCGCCTGGTCAATTTCTGGCTCCCGATACCGATCGGCGGGCTCGCCTACCTGTCGCTCAGGGTCCACCCTCCCGCCGACAACCAGGCCGGCCTGGCGGCCAGAAGGGCCTTGTGGCGGGCACGCTGGCACTCGTTCGCCGAACTGTTCGAACGCGACGCCCCCGCTCGGGCCATCCATGAGGGGCTTGCCGTGATCGAGCGCGGCGGGGATAAGGACGCCAGCAACGGCAGCGTGGCCGCGGGCGGGGCCAAGGAGAGCACTCCTGCCGGAGAAGTCCGCACCGGGCAAGAGGCTCCCCCCGACGGCGGCACCGGCAGTGGGGACGCACCAGGAGGCGGGCGCACTGCAGGTGGGACAGGTAGCCCCTGCTAGTCTGCCGTGGTGGGTTTCGGCCTAGATGTCGTCGTAATTGGCGGGTGCGGCCATGTCGGCCTGCCGCTCGCTATTGCCTTTGCAAGCCGGGGGCTCCAGGTCGGGATCTACGACATCGACCCGCGTGCCGTGGCGATGGTGCAGGCGGGAGAGATGCCTTTCGACGAGCCCGGCGCGCCCGAAGTACTCAGCCGTGCCCTTGCCGAGGGCCGGCTGCAGGCCAGCACGAGCCCGGCGATCGTGTCGACGGCGGAGCAGATAGTCGTTGTCGTCGGCACGCCTGTGGACGAGCACCTCAACCCGGACCCCCAAGCCGTCCCGGCGGCAGTCGAGGCCCTCGCGCCCCACCTGCGGGCAGGGCAGCTCCTCGTCTTGCGCAGCACCGTCTACCCGGGGGTCACGGCGCTGGTGGAACGTCTTGTGGCACGCCTCGGCCTGCCGGTGGACGTCGCCTTCTGCCCAGAGCGCATAGCCGAGGGAAAGGCTTTCAACGAGTTGTTCGAGCTGCCTCAGCTCGTTTCGGCGCGCAACCCCGGCGCGCTGGCCCGGGCGCGAAAGCTCTTCGAGGTGCTCACGACCGAGACGGTCGAGCTTCAGCCCGAGGAGGCCGAGCTGGCCAAGCTCTACACCAACAGTTACCGCTACTTGAAGTTTGCCCTTGCCAACCAGCTCTACATGATGGCTAACGACTTTGGCCTCGACTACGAACGCATCCGGCGAGCAGTCACTCACAACTACCCCCGGGCCTCGGACCTCCCGGCGGCAGGGTTTGCAGCAGGGCCGTGCCTGCTGAAGGACACGATGCAACTGGCAGCCTTCAACAACAACAATTTCGTCCTGGGGCACGCCGCCATGATGGTCAACGAGGGGTTGCCTCTCTACCTGGTGGACCGCCTGGCGCGCCGCTTCGACCTGCCGAAACTGACCGTGGGGATCCTCGGCATGGCCTTCAAAGGCGAAAGCGACGACATCCGCTCGAGCCTCGCCTACAAGTTGAAGCGGATCCTGCGCTTCAAGGCTGCCGGTGTGCTTTGCGCCGACCCCTACGTCAAAAGCGACCACAACCTCGTGCCGGAACAAGACGTGCTCGAACGGTCGGACCTTATCGTCATCGGCGCCCCGCACCGCCGTTACGCCGGCATGAGGATCGGCCCGCCGGTCGTCGACATATGGGGCGTAAGAGGCGATGGGGTGAGGATATGACAAGCGGCCCGTGCGACGGCTCGGGGCGCGCACGGCGGGGACAGCTATGAAGCCCCGGGTATCTGTCGTCGTGACCGCCCGGGACGAGGGCGAGGCCATCATGGCTGCGCTCAGCCGGATCGCCGAGGCGGTCACCCTCCCCTGCGAGATCCTGGTCGTCTGTGATTCGACTGAGGACACGACAGTGCCCTGGGTGGAGAAGTTCGCCCTCGAAGACGGGAGGGCCCACTTGGTCATAAACAACTACGGCCCCGGCCCGGCGCGAGCTATCAGGGCCGGCTTCGACGCGGCCGGCGCCGATGTCGTCGTCGTGACCATGGCCGATGGCTGCGACGACCCCCAGCAGATAGACCAGCTGACCCGGCTCGTCGAGCGCGGCGTGGTGGTCGCGGCCGCCTCTCGCTACTCCAAGGGCGGCCAACAGGTGGGAGGCCCTTTGCTGAAGGGTCTCATGTCGCGCTGTGCGGGCGCGTCGCTCCGGTTCCTGGCGAGAGTTGGTACCTGGGACCCGACGAACTCCTTCAAGGCCTACGACCGCCAGTTCGTCCAGGAGGTGGGCATCGACAGCGACAAGGGCTTCGAAGTGGGCCTCGAACTGGTCGCCAAGGCGCGCAGGCTGCGGCGCCCCGTAGCAGAGCTGCCCACGATATGGCTCGACCGGACCTTCGGCCAATCACATTTCAAGCTGGCGAAGTGGCTGCCGTCGTACCTGCGCTGGTACCGCTTCGCTTTTGGCCCGCGCCTGAGCACCGAGGAGATGAACAAGGTGCTCGGCAGTAACAGGGAGAAAGAATGACGACAGTTGTAGTGAGCGGGTCGGCGGGCTTCATCGGCGGGTACGTGGTCGAAGAGCTTCTCCACCGGGGGTACGAAGTTGTCGGGGTCGACAACTTCTCCAAGTACGGTCCCGTCAAGAGGTCCTACGCCTCCTCGCCCAGGTTCCGTTTCGTCGAAGGCGACTGCCGCGACGCCCAGCTGATGGAAGAGCTGCTTTCCGAAGCGGACCACTTCGTCGCAGGCGCAGCGATGATCGGAGGGATCTCCTACTTTCACGCTTACGCCTACGACTTGCTCGCCACCAACGAGCGCATCATGGCATCGTCCGTCGACGCAGCCATCGCGGCCCGCCGCAAGGGCCGGCTCCAAAAGGTCACCTACCTGAGCTCGTCCATGGTCTTCGAGTCTGCCGACCACTGGCCCTCGGTCGAGGGCGACGAAAGGAAGGTACCGCCGCCGCTTTCGTCTTACGGCTTCCAGAAGCTGGCTGTCGAGTATTTCGCCCAGGCCGCATGGGACCAGTACCAGCTGCCGTACACGGTAGTGCGGCCGTTCAACTGCGTCGGCGTCGGGGAGGGCCGCGCCCTCGGTGACGTCGAGGTCCTGTCGGGCAACGTCAAGCTCGCCATGAGCCACGTCGTACCGGACCTGGTACAAAAAGTGCTCAAGGGACAGGACCCGCTCCACATCCTCGGGGACGGCTCGCAGGTCCGGCACTATACTTACGGCGGGGACCTCGCGCGGGGGATCGTCACAGCAATTGAGCACGAGGCCGCTTTGAACCAGGATTTCAACCTTTCGACAGCTACTTCGACGACTGTCGTAGAGCTCGCAGAAGTCATCTGGCGAAAAATCCGCGGCCCGGGGGAGCCGCTGCGCTACGTAAGCGACCCCCCGTTCGAGCACGATGTCGCGAAACGAGTACCTTCGGTCGAAAAAGCCAAACGATTGCTCGGGTTTGAGGCAACAACTACTCTCGATGAGATGCTGGACGAGGTTATCCCCTGGGTGGAGGGAGCTCTGAGCGAAGGCATCATCTGAGGAGGGTAGATATTGGGCAACCGGCGGGGACCGGGCGTAGGCACGGTCACTCCGAAGCGGCGGAGGCGGTTGACAAGTCAAAACAGGTTGTCCCGGCGGGGGCGATTTTGGCGCCCGGCGTGGCCGGCTTGCGTCGCGGCTGTCCTCCTCCTCGGGGTGTGCGCCACTTTCCTCAGCGCGCCTGGCACAGGAGCGCCGGCCGCCTACGGGACGCCGACGAGCTCCTCTTCCTCGTCGTCTTCGTCCTCGCAACCGTCCACCCCGACGAGCTCGGGCAGTACGACTGCGCTCAGTACTACGACGTCAACGGCGTCGTCGTCGACCTCCTCGTCGTCTACCTCGTCTTCGACCTCGTCATCGACGAGCTCGTCAACTTCGACTACCTCGACAACGCCCGGCTCGTCCACGACGACAACGGTGCCGGCATCCCACGTGGGTTACTGGCTCGCCCGCTCCGACGGCTCTGTGGTGAGCTTCGGGCTCCCTTCGTACGGCGGAGTCCCCAACGTCCAATTGAGCACGCCCGTGGTAGGTGCCGCTGCCACCCCCGATGCGGGGGGCTACTGGCTCGTCACCTCGGGCGGAGGCGTTTTTGCTTTTGGCGATGCCAAGTTTTACGGTTCACCCGGCTCCGTGCACCTCAGCGCGCCGATCGTTGCAATGGCGGCCACACCCGACGGCGGGGGATATTGGCTGGTCGCTTCGGACGGCGGCATCTTCGCCTACGGCGACGCCAAGTACTACGGCTCGACGGGCGGGAAGCACCTCAACAAGCCGATCGTGGGCATCGCTCCCGCACCCGACGGCGGGGGATATTGGCTGGTCGCCTCGGACGGCGGCATCTTCGCCTACGGCGACGCCAGGTTCCACGGCTCGACGGGCGGGAAACGCCTCAACAAGCCGATCGTCGCACTGGCCCCTACCGCCGACGGCAAGGGATATTGGCTCGTCGCCTCGGACGGCGGCATCTTCGCCTATGGAGACGCCAGTTACCATGGCTCTGCGGGGGGCCAGAAGCTGGCCTCCCTCGTGAGCGCAATGGCATCGGCTCCCGACGGGCGCGGGTACTGGCTCGCCGAGGCGGACGGCACTGTGCTCGCCTACGGAGACGCTCCTGCGCTCGGGAGCGCGCCCGGGAGCACGGCCCAGGTCGTAGCGATCGTCCCATCTTCGTACTCCGGGCCGCCACCTCCGACCACCACCAGTCCCACCACCAGCCCCACCACCAGTCCCACTACTACGGCCTACAAGCCCACAACGACCTCGACGACCTCAACGACGCGCCCGACTACCACCCGGCGCTCGACGACCACGACCACCAAGCCACGGGCAACGACCACGACCACGGCGCGGCCGACGACAACGACGGCCACGACACGGCCCACGACAACGACGACAGAGCGCGGCACGAGCCCCTCGCACCCCTACGGAGCGGGCGCCACGGGTTACGACGTCTCATGGCCCCAGTGCCTGCCGCTCGGCAGCGCCAAGGTCCAGCAGCTCCCCCCCGGCCCCTCCTTCGCGATCGTGGGCGTCAACAGCGGCGTCATAAACGGGTTCAACACCTGCTTTGGCAAGGAGGCGACCTGGGCGGGAAAGAACATCTCCGTCTACATAATCCTCCAGGCCGCGCCCGGCAAGAACCCCCCTCAGGAGGCCAAGGGGCCCAAGGCTTCGTGCGCCGCCAAGAGCAACCTCTGCGAGGGCTACGACTGGGGTTACAACTACGCCATGGCCGATATCGCTTTTGTCAGGGCTCATGGGCTCAGCCCGAAGATCTGGTGGCTGGACATCGAGCTGGGGGAGAACTGGCCTACTGCCAAGAGCGTCCAGGGTGTCAACGCCTCGATAATCCAGGGAGCGCTCGACGCCCTGCGAGCGACGAAACATACGGCCGGCATCTACAGCACCTGGTACCAGTGGGGGCTCATCACGGGGTCGTACCAGCCGACGGGCACAGAGCCGATATGGGTCGCCGGAGCAACGACTTTGAGCGGTGCCAAGTTCAGCGCCGAGGCCTACTGTCTCCGGGCACTTCAGCCGGGCGACCCGTCGACGCTCAAGTCAGCGTCGATCGGCTTCGCCGACGACGACCCATGGCTCGTGCAGTACGGCTTCCAGAGCGGCTACCACATCGACCCGGACTACTCGTGCGGTTAGACCATGGCCGGCCGGTGACGCTAAATAGCCGGGCCTTCGGCGCGTCGCTGGCAGTGGTGGCTGCGGCATTGCTCGGCGTCGTGTCGGTGCCGAGCGTGGCGGGCGCTTCGGCGGCGCCGCGTTCGCCGGCCCTTGTGCTATCTGCGAGGGCTGCACCCGCAGCAATCCCGGCATCGGGTGCCACCGTCGTCGTGGCCGCTGACGTCGCCCACGCCGCATCGTGCCAGTTGGAGCTCTTGACGCCCGAACCGTTCCCGGTCGTCTTCTCGCACAACCCGAAGCCTTGCGGGAGCGGTCCCTACTCGGCACGGGTAACCATCGGCCCAAATTCGGGGACGGCGCCCGCCGAAGTCGCCTTCGCTCTCGTGGCGCGCAACTCCGCCTCCGCGTACCCCGGCCGGTTTTACGTGCGGATCGCAGGGCTTTCGCCTGCAGCGGTGCTCTACGCGAGCGCTACGCCGGCTGCGGTGCCCCACAGCGGGGCGACCGTGAGCGTCACTGGCCGCCTCGCCCATGCGACCTCCTGCCAGCTGGTGCTCCTTTCCCGCCAGTCGTTCCCTGTCGTCTACTCCCGCAACCCCAAGGCGTGCTCTGGAGGCAGCTACTCGGCGCACGTAACGATCGGGCCCAACCCCACCGCCGTCGCCCGAACCGTCGCGTTCGAGATCGTCGCCCGTAACGTCGCCTCCTCTTTCGCTGGCCGGTTCTATGTCCGGATGGCAGCGACGCCGCCTTCGGAGGTCAAACCCGCCAGCCGTACGACGGTGCCGAGCGGGGCACCGCCCCCTCCGGGCGTCCCTCCCACGACGACCGTCCCCGTCATCGCGTCGAGCGTGCCGGTCTCGCAGCAGGAGAGCTCCAACTGGTCGGGCTGGGCGAGCGTCGGAGGCCCGTACTCGGCAGCCCGGGGGACTTTTAGCGTCCCCTCGGTGGTGCAGGGCGACGCTTCGCTTTCCCAGGTCGCACAGTGGGTCGGCCTCGACGGCCTGAGCCCGGGCGACACGGCGCTCATCCAGGCCGGCGTCGACGAGGTCCCCGACCCTGCGAGCACCACCGGCTTCGACATCCAGCCATGGTGGGAGATCCTCCCGGCCCAGGAGACCGACATCACCTCGGTGAACGTGAACCCAGGGGACAAGGTGACGGTCACTATCTGGAAGGTGAGCAGCGCGAGTTGGGAGATCAACCTGACAGACGACACCAACAGCGAGAGCTTCACCACGCCACCCGAGCCCTACAGCGGCAAGGGCTCCACGGCCGAATGGGTTGTCGAGGCCACCACACAGTGCCAGCAGTACTGTGCCACGACCCAACTTGCTTCTTACAGCCCCGCGATCACCTTCAGCAGCCTCGGGATGACCGGGCCGGCGGCCAGCTCGCTGGACGAGATCACCATGGTGCAGGGGGACCAGCCAGTCTCGACCCCCTCGGACCTTTCGGGCGCCAGGTTTACGGTTACTTACACGGGCCCTTGAACGGACCGGGCCCGCCGGCGCTTCGCGGTTAGAGTCGGCTCCTCGTGGCTGCAAGCCCCCTGACCGGCGTACCCCCGCTGGAGCCCCACAGTCAAGGCGCGAGCCGCCACGGCGCCTTGGCGCGTGCGAGCCTGGGCGAAAGGTTCGCCGGGGGCGCCACCAGGGCCGCCGAGGCGGTCCATTGGCTGACGCTCGCCGGCGCCGTCGGGTTCTGGGTATGGCTCGGCAGGGGCCTGTGGTTTTTCGGCGACGAGTGGGACTTCCTCGTCCGCAGGGGGCTCTCGTACGCCCCTTCGAGCCACCGGGGCATCTGGTTCCCGCACAACGAGCACTGGTCGACGCTGCCGATCCTGCTGTGGCGGGCTATTTACAGCGTCGTCCACCTGAGCAGCTATTGGCCCTACCTGGTTTGGGTGCTCCTGGCGCAGGTGATCGTATGGCACCTCACCTGGCGGCTTTGCAGGCGGTGCGGGGTGCACGCCTGGGTTGCGACGGCAGCCGTCGCGGTCCTCGCCTTCCTCGGGGCCGGGGCCGGCGACATCCTGTCGGCGTTCCAGGTGGGCTTCATCGGCTCGGTCCTTTTCGGCCTCCTAGCCATCGACCTCTTGGACGGCGAGCGGCCGCTCGTGGCGGGCAACGGGGCGGGCTCGGGGGGCCATCGAGCACAGAGCTGGTGGGCCGGCCACAAGGACGCTCTTGCCTCGCTCGCGCTGCTGGCAAGCCTCATGTGCTCGACGGTCGGCGACGCAATGCTCGTGGGCGCCGCTTTGCTCCTCTTGGCGCGCCGTCCAGCCAGAAGAGCCGTGGCGGTCCTGGCCCTGCCCGTGGCGAGCTATGCCATTTGGTTTGCCGCCCTCGGGCGCCCGGGGATCAGCGCACCGCGGGACACCTTTGCGCTCAACTCGTTCACCACCTTGCCCGGCTACGTGTGGAACGAATTGGCGCTCGACCTCGGTCAGACGTTCAACCTCGAAGCTGCCGGCACAGCTCTTCTCGTCGGCCTGACGGCTTGGGCGGTCTGGCAGCTCCGCCACCTCTGGCGCGACGCCACCGCCACGGTCGCGCTGGCTGCGGCGGCGCTCACCTTTTACGGCCTTGCCGGGGTAGGGCGCGACCTGACGGCAGGCGCATCGTCCCTCGTCGTGTCGCGCTACGTCGATATCGCCGTCACCCTCCTCATGCCGCTCATCGCCAAACTGTTGAGCTCGGCAACGAGCTGGGCGCCTGGACGCCTTGTCGTCGTGGGCGTGCTGGCGGCCACTGTCCTCGGGGAAGTTGGCCAGGCGCAGAGCTGGTCGGCGAGCGCCGTCACTCTCGAAACGAGCCAGAAGATCCAGTTGGCGGCAACCGGCCGCCTCCTGGCGCAAGGGGTGCCCGACGTCTCCGGGCCGGGAGCCTCACCGGTCGGGCTTTACCCATCGCTCTCTGCCGCAGCATTGGTCGGCCTCGAACGCTCGGGGTATGTCCCGGACGTCTCGCTGACGAGCGCCGACCTTGCCAACGCCCGTGCCGCGCTGGCCGTCGGCACGTGGGACGGTTACAGGACTTCGTTGCTCGGCTCACCGCTCTTCAAAGGCCGCTTCGAGCTCGCCGGGATTGCTCACGGGTTGCCGTCCTGGCAACGGAACGGCTGCCTGCAGGCTGACCCGCAGACCCTCAGCCCCGCCATGGAGATCTGGCTCAGGGTCGTCCCGGGCCAAAAGGCGGCATCGGCCCGCGTCATAGCCCCGCCCGCGCTGCCGAACCTCACCAATTACCTGTACGCCCTTGTCGTCCCGGCGCACGGCCAGGCCTCTACCGTCCCGGTCGAAGTGGAAATGCCGAACAGCGGCACCGGCTACCTGAGCTACGACTACCCGGCTGCGCTCCTCGTGCTGACTTGGGACATAGGAGCGCCCCTCGAGTTTTGCGGTCTCGCCCGACCGTGACAGTTGCGGCGGGCGCCGGCAACTTCTGGCCCTGCGGGCCTGCCTAAGGCTTCGGCAACGACGCGGGCCTGTCACGGATCTCGAGCTCCCCTAAAGGCAATATTCGCGGGTCGCCGACGGCTACCCTCAAAGGCGGGTTTATCCGAACCGAGGCCATCGTTCCGCCTCTGACGTCGACCTGCATTTAGGAGGCAGCGTGGACCTACCTAGCCTTGTCGGCCCCGGCAACCTGCAGGACGCACTGACAGTCCTGGTGAGCACGTTGCCCGACGGGTTGGTGGTCGTCGACCAAGAAGGGACGATAGTTTTTGCCAACCATCGCTTTGCAGAGCTCACCGGGAGCTTGCACGACAACCTGATCGGGTCGCGAGTCGAGTCGCTCGTACCCGAGCAACTGAGAGCGTCCCACGAAAAGAGCCGCGAGAGGTTCCAGCGTCACCCGAACCTCCACCGCATGGGGTCGCGCCTCGAGATCCACCTGAGGCGGGGGGACGGATCGCTGGTACCGGTGGACATCCAGCTCAGCCCGGTGCGCCTGAGGGAAGGCACCTTCACGATCGCAGCGGTGAGGGACATAAGCGAACGAAGGGCGGCCGAGACATCCTCGCGCGGGACAGAGGAGGGTTACCAGGCCATCGTCGACTCCCTGCCCGAAATACTGTCCGTCGTCTCGCTGGACGGTGTCATAGTCTCGCTCAACAAGGCCTTCGAGGCGGCGACCGGGCTGAGGAGCGAGGACTGGGCCGGGAAGCATTTCGCACAGGTCGTCCATCCCGACGATTTCCCTTCGGTAGCCGCAAGCATCCGGGCGGTACGCGAAGGCGGGACGGTCGACGCCTACGAGGTCCGAGTGCTCACGAGCTCGGGGGCTTACCGTCTCCTCGAGACGGTCACGGTCCCCTTCATGCGAAAAGGGACGCCCCAGGGTGCCGTCAGTATCAGCCGGGACGTGACGGGCGCCAAGCATAGCGAGGAGCGGGACCGCCCGACCGAGAGCGACTACCGCAAGGTGTTCGAGGACTGCCCCGTAGGCCTGGTCCTCGTCGACCTCGAGGGCCACATCAGCAACGTCAACGATGTCATGAGCCACTTTTTAGGTTTCGCAAAAGCCGAACTGGTGGGGTCGCGCCTGGCCTCCTTCCTCCATCCCGAAGAGCGCGAGGATGCTGCTGCACGTGCAAGCGAACTGAACCGCGGCGCCGTACCGGGGTACCGGGTCGAGCGCCGCTTCCTCAACAAGGCAGGTGAGGTTGTGGTCGGCAACGTCACGGCGTCACTCGTCTTCGGCGAAAACCTATCCCCCCTCTTCGGTGTCCGCGTCGTGGAGGACGTCACCTCGCGCAAGGCTTTGGAATCGGAAATGTCCGCCCAAGCCTCGGGCGCCGCCCAGGTGCTCTCGACGCTCACTGCGAAGGAAAGGGCCGTGCTGAGGCTCTCCCTGCAAGGCCTGAAGACAAGGGAAGTGGCCGAGAGCCTGTTCGTCTCGGTCCGCACCGTTGAGTGGCACCTCGCGAGCGCATACCAAAAGTTGGGCGTAAACAACCGGCAGGAAGCGCTCGACAGGTTCGAGCGACTTTCCAGGATCGCGGGTTCTGCGGCCAAGGTGCTCGCTGCGGTCCCGCAGGCCACCGGCACAAACTAGCTGGAAGGCATCGTCCGGCGCCTCGGGCAGCCCGAATTGGTACGCAGGAGATCCTCGGTACAACGTAAGAAGTCCTTCGTACTACGTAGCAGGTTCCCAGTACCACTTAGCCGGCATCCCGTACTACGGGGAAATTCCCCGTAGTTTGCGGGCGGCGGCAGTGGGGCAGGCGGCTTGCGGGCCACGGACCGGGTGGCGTGGCTTGCCCGAGTTGGCGGACCAGGGACGAGGCTGGCCGTGGCGGCCAAGGCCGGCGAGAGAAAAACCCTTTGGGCTCGCCCATTTCTTGCGCTTGGCCCGCCTAAGCCGTACGTAGGAAGTCGCCCGTACTACCGGGTGCTCACCCGTACACTGCGGGCCACAATCCAGTGGGACGACCGCTCAAGGAGCAACACGCCGGCCCGATGTTCCTCACCGAGGGTCGCACGTCTCGTGCCACCCAGCGAAGAAGCCACGGGAGCCCGATTGCAAACTGAAGGACCGAGAGGAGGCGGTACCTCCCGCGTCGCGAGCCATAACGCCGGGGAGGAGCACGACGGCGGCCCCGGACGAAAGCCGCCAGGCTCTCTTGCTCGAGCGGGCAAGGTGTCCCGGGTCGCACGGACGAGCGTGACCCTCCTGCTCACCGTGCTAATGGCCGGCGCAGCGGTTGCAGCCTTCGCGTTCCACATCGGGATCCGCCCGGTGCTGTCCGGGAGCATGAAGCCGACCTATGGGCCGGGATGGGCGATCATCACGCGGCCGCTGCCGGTGAACAAGGTGCACCCGGGTGACATCGTCGTCTTCACCCCACCGGGTGCCGATGCTCTGTACGCCCATAGGGTGGTCACGGTTTCGGGCCCGGCGCAACACCCTCTGATCACGACAAAGGGAGACGCAAATCCCGAGCCTGACGCCTGGCACCTCCAGATCGAAGCGAAGACGGTACCCCAGGTCGTAGCCGAAGTCCCCTTCGTGGGGACGCTGATGGTAGCTGCGGGGCGCAAGTGGGTGCACGTCGCGATCCTCTTGATGACGGGGCTTGCTTTCTGCGCCGGCGGGGTGCGGGTGCTTTTGGCCGATGACGCCGAAGGAGCCCGAAGAAGGCCGGCCGGCGCTCGTGCCCGCCGGGCGCGCGGCTATGTGCCTGCGCACGCGGCGCACGCTGACGGGGTGCACGGCTAAAGACCTTCGTGACGTCGCGGCGCAAACAGGTCCCAGACAAAAACCAGCAGCAATAACGATAGAAAGGGAATAGGAGCAACAACTATGTCCATGACGGGCAATCACAAACGGTTCCGCCCCCCGAGATTGCGACGATGGGCGCTTACGGCCGGTTTTGCCGCGTCAGCGGTGAGTTTCACCGGGGCTGGCGTCTATTCGGCTCTTTCCGCGACCGCCACAGGCACTTCGGCCGTTACGAGCGGGGACCTGCTCTTGACGCTCACCCACGACGGCAGCAGCGGTGGCTTGCCCGAGACGGTCAGCGCAATGGCACCGGGCGACGTC
>DATJMJ010000157.1:0-31679 GCA_035508795.1 Acidimicrobiales bacterium | reverse complement strand
GGCCCGGGGTTATCTCGGGGTCATATCAGGGTCATATTGGGTAGGGCCAAGGCCCCGGGGCGGCTAACCTGCTCCGTGGCGCACAGCGCTGGCGGTCCCACAACTGGCCGGCCTCAACGATGACGGATGTCACGTCGATGTCGCGTTGACGATGAGCCGCGTTCCTCACCACACACGGAGGGTTTAAGGTCATGTCCACGCTCGCCCGCTGGTGCTTCCGGCGCCGCAAGTTAGTCCTGCTGACATGGTTGGCCGCGCTGGTGGTCGTCGCTGGTATCGCCCACTCGGTCGGGTCCAAGTACAGCAACAACTTCTCGTTCCCGTCTACCGACTCGAGCGAGGCGCTCGCCATCGTGCAGGCCAATTTCCCCACCCAGAGCGGCGACAGCGACCAGATCGTGGTGCAGGCCAAGAGCGGCACCCTGAGGAGCCCGGCGACGTCGTCCGCCGTGGACGCCATGCTTTCCAGCGTCGGGCGCCTGCCCTTCGTTGCCGAGGTCACTTCTCCATACCGCTCAGGGCTGATCTCCAGGGACGGCACGATCGGGCTCGCAACGGTGCAGCTCGACGCCCAGGCCCAGGACATCTCAACGGCTCAAGCGCAACGGCTCATACGTGTTGCTCAGTCGGCGAGCTCCAGCACCCTCAACGTCCAGCTCGGCGGCGCGGCGGTCGAGATGGGGGAGAGCCAGGGGGGTGGCTCGAGCGACTTCGCGGTCGGGGCGCTCCTTGCGCTCGTTGTCCTGTTTTTCGCGTTCCGCCGCTCCTTCCTGAGCGCCCTCCTCCCCCTCCTCACGGCCGTGGTCGCCATCGGGATAGGGACCTCGCTCATCGGGATCCTTTCGCACGCTTTTTCCGTCCCGCAGTTCGCCACCCAGCTGGCAGAACTGATCTCCCTCGGAGTGGGCATCGACTATTCGCTGTTCATCGTCAACCGGCACAGGCGTGAGCTGCTGGCGGGCAGGAGCACCGAGGACGCGGCCGCACGCTCGCTCAACACCTCGGGGCGGGCGGTGCTCGTCGCGGGGATGACGGTGTGCATCGCCTTGCTCGGCATGTTTGCCCTCGGGCTCACCTTCTTGTACGGAGTGGCGCTCGGAGCGGCGCTCGTGGTACTGCTCACGATGTTCTCGTCGATCACGTTGCTGCCGGCAATGCTCGGTTTCTACGGGGACAAAGCGCTTTCCCGCCGGGACCGCCGGGCGCTGCGTGCCACCTCTGCGGACGGCTACCGCTCCGGCGTCGACCGCGGCAGGAGCCCCTTTTGGAGCATGTGGGCGGCAATCGTCCAACGTCGCTCGGCCATCTTCAGCGTCCTCAGCCTGGTGGTGATCGTTATCGTGGCGCTTCCCTTTTTCGGCATGCGCCTCGGCCTCGCCGACTCGGGGGAGGACCCGTCCAACTCGACCAGCCGGATGGCTTACGACCTCCTGGCCGAGGGCTTCGGGCCTGGTTTCAACGGCCCGCTCCAAGTCGTGGGCAAGATAAATGGGCCGGGCGACCTCGCCCGCTTCGAGGGGTTCGTCGGCAGCCTCGACAGCACAGCGGGCGTCGCCCGGGTGTTGCCGGCTCGGACAAGCCCCAACGGCAAGGCGGTCGTTTCGATCGTCTACCCCGCCTACAGCCCTCAGGCGCCCCAGACGACCGCGCTCGTCAACCACATCCGCGCCGAGGTGCCGGGGGCTACGGCGGGTTCGACGCTTGCCGTTCACGTCGGGGGTGAGACAGCGGGCGGCATCGACTTCTCCAAGGTGCTGACGCGCAAGTTACCGCTCTTCGTGGTGGTTATCGTCGTGCTGGCTTTCTTGCTCCTCGCCGCGGTGTTCCGAAGCCTCCTCGTCCCGCTCACAGCGTCTGCGATGAACATCCTGTCCATCGGGGCGGCGCTCGGCGCGATCACCGCTTCGTTCCAGTACGGCTGGCTAAGACCTGTCCTCGGCTTTGCCAAGGCCGGGCCGATCGAGGTTTACCTGCCCGTGATGATGTTCGCCGTCCTGTTCGGGCTTTCGATGGACTACGAGGTCTTCCTCGTGAGCCGTATGCACGAGGAGTGGATCATGAGCGGCGGGGACAACGACGTCGCCGTAACCAACGGCCAGGCAGAAACGGGCCGGGTGATCACAGCCGCAGGCCTCATCATGATCCTCGTTTTCTTGTCGTTCAGCCTGATCAATAACGCACTCGTCATCCAGGAGTTCGGCATCGGGTTTGCCGTTGCCATCATCATCGATGCGTTTGTCGTCCGCACCGTCCTGGTGCCTTCGCTCATGCACGTGTTCGGCCGCGGCAACTGGTGGCTGCCTTCGTGGCTCGACCGGGTGCTGCCTACCCTGCACATCGAGGCTGAAGACCTCGCCGGCCCGGCCGGCGAGCTCGGGCTTCCTCCGGAGCGTGAGCCAGCCCGAATTTGATCTCAGATGCCGCAGCGCCCCCACGCTCCACCGTGCCAGCGTGCGCCCGAACGCCCCGAAGCTGCCCGCACGAGTGGGCGCACGACGAAGAAAAACGTGAGCGGCACCAATGCCCACAACAAGTTGGGCGCGCTTGTCAGCCCCAACAGGACGGCAAGGGCTACGAGCGGCAACAGGGCGGGCAAAGGCAAGCGCCAACGCCGGGGCCCTCGGCGTCCCCACGCATCTCCGCCACCTTGCCACCCGCGGGGGCCCGACGCCCATGGTCCGGTATGCGGCCCGGAGGCACTAGGCGCCTTTCCGGGCCCGGGCGGGAGGTCCTGGACCAGCTCGTCCAGCTGAGCGTAAGTCTTGGCTTCCAGGCAGCGGCCGTAACGCTCAGCGAACTCGTCGGTGTCGAGGCGCCCCTCGACATGTTGGTGCCGGAGGGTCTCCGCTACGGCGTCCCGGTCGGCGTCAGAAGCTCGGAGGTTGCGGTCCTGCGGGGCGTGCCTCGGGTACCGGTGCTGGTCTTTGCTTTGGCGGTCCATTTTCTTCTTCGTCCCTTCCGTTCTTCGTGCGCCCGTTCAGCTGGGCTCGGGTTCGCCGCGCTCGCGGTCTTCGTCAGCCAACCTTCACCCTGCTACAATACACTCAAGACTACTTAACAATCAAGGGTCCTTGAATAATATCCGTCCCCACATCGCGCAACTGGCGCCACTGATGCCCCAGCTTGGTTTCGCCCTGAGGCGGCGGGCGGGCGACGTCCCCGAGCTCCTGACGACCGTCGGAGGACACCGGGAACGCCACATCGCGATGCTCATCTCGCTCGGGATCGCCGGCCCCGCTCCGGTATCCGACCTGGCCGCCCGTCTCAGGATGACCACGGCGCACGCGAGCTTGGTGGCAGGCGACCTCGCCAAAGCCGGGCTAGTCGAGCGCGAGCACGACTCTTCCGACCGCCGTCGCGTGATCGTGTCCCTCTCAGAAGCTGCAAAAGGAGCAGTGGCACAAATGCGGGAACGAAATGCCGCCCCCCTGGTGAAGTTCCTCGCGGGTTTGAACGACGACGAGGCCCGCGAGTTCATCCGTCATCTTTCCGACCTTGTCGTATACCTGAACGAGTAAAAGGGCCTCGGGGCTGCAGCGTCGGTCCGAGGCACCGGCCCCTGAAGGACGGTACTCAGTCTTTCGTCTCCCGGGCGCCAGCACCCAGGGGGAACTCGGCAAGCTCGCTATAGCTGGCTCCCTTCGGGCCGAGGCGGCTTTGCACCAATGAGATCGCCGTCGCGCTCCAAGACATCTCCAGAGGCTGGAGCAACCCGCGCTCGCGGCGGATATCGGCGGTGCCTCTCGTCCTGGCCAAGGTCAGGTGCCCGCTGAAGCGCCGGCTCGGCGGCGGTTCGCCGATCCGGGCGGTAGCCGACTCCACTTTGCCAGCCAGGTCCGACAACCCCTCGACGGGCCAAACAAGCAGGCGCGGCCCCAGGAAACGAGTGCTTGGCCCGCCAGCCAGCTCCACCGCGCGCGGCGAGGCTGCGGCCACTTGAACCAGAGCGGTAGTGGCGCGCTCAACGTCGTCAGGGGAGAGCTCGCCGAAAAAGCGAAGGGTCACGTGCCACTGGTCGCGTGCCGACCAGCGCACGTTGACTGTCTCGGGACGCCGGAGGTTGGCGAGGGCGGTCAGGACGCCCGGCGGCGGCCATGCAGCAACAAAACAGCGCACGTTTGCGCGAGCATATTGAGCCGGCGCAAGCGATTGCTAAAGCGGCGGCAGTTGGACAAATCCGAAGACCGCGCGATAGCGGGAACCGCGGCAGCGGCCCTCGTACGGGCCCGTCTAAGGAGAAAAGTTAGGTATGCCGAATACGCCAGCGTTGGCGGGAGGCCGGCAGGTCAGCCGCTGCGGGTTTGGACCATTGGCCCTGCTACTTTGCGCCCAAAACGCTAAGTGCCGCGTGCATTTACGAACGGCCCGGTCGGCAAGAGGTCGGTCGCCTCGGGAGCAGGCTGGCGGGGACCCGCTCAACCGAGGCAACCTTGCCAATGTTAGCTCGTCTTCACCCTCGGCGCGCCCTCGGTCACTCCTGAATTGCCAAATGCGTCCCGGGGTGGCGAGCGAGCCACGAAATGCCGCCGGTTAAAGAAGACCAGGTAGCGGAGTGGGTAAATGTCCTACTTGGGGGAACTCGGGTCTAAGCCGAAGGGCCCAGGAAGCGGGGCTCCAAGGTCGCGCAGCCCTGAGCACCGCTCGGCCTGGCCCAGCCCTTAAGCTCTTTGGGTGAGCTTGGGGCAAGACGGCATAGACGACGTGGGCGCCGGCGCGCCGGACGGCGCGAAGCGTTACTTCGTGCGGACCTTTGGCTGCCAGATGAACGAGCACGATTCCGAACGTCTCGCCGGCCTCTTCGAGTCACAAGGTATGGTCGCCGCCCAGGGTGCTGACGACGCAGACGTGGTCGTTTTCAATACGTGCTGCATCAGAGAAAACGCCGACAACCGTCTTTACGGCAACCTCGGCCAGTTGCGCGCTCTCAAACAAAGCCGCCCTTCGATGCAGATCGCGGTCGGGGGCTGCCTCGCGCAAAAGGACAGGGACAAAGTACTCGAGCGCGCCCCCTGGGTCGATGCTGTCTTCGGCACCCACAATGTCGGCCATGCTGCCGACCTTCTCGAACGGGCGAGGTCAGAAGGGCCTGTCGTCGAGGTCCTCGAAGCTGCGGCAAACGAGGATGACGAGTTCCCCTCCGCGCTGCCCGTCAGGCGAGAGCTCCCGTTTTCCGCCTGGGTCACGGTGCAAGTCGGTTGCGACAACCGGTGCGCCTTTTGCATCGTGCCGTCGGTACGGGGCAAAGAGATCAGCCGCCCGTTCGCACAGGTGGTCGGAGAGGTGGCTCATTTGGCCGAGCGCGGTACCGTCGAGGTCACCTTGCTCGGCCAGAACGTCAATTCCTACGGGCGCGACTTGGCGCTCAAGGCGCGCGCGGCGGCGGACTGGAGAGCCCACAGCTACGAGACCGGTCAGGAGTGGGCAGACGCCCAGTCGCCGAAAGCCAGGCCCTTGTTCGCCGACCTGCTCCGCGCACTGTCGCGCGTCGATGGCATCGAAAGGGTCCGTTTTACGAGCCCGCACCCTAAGGATTTGCGCCCGGAGACGATCGAGGCAATGGCGGTCGAAAAAGCTGTCTGCCCGCATCTTCATTTGCCGCTCCAGTCCGGCAGTGACCGGGTCCTGGCGCTCATGCGGCGTGGTTACACGGCACAAAGGTACCTGGACAGGCTCGCGGCAGCACGTGATGCCATCCCGGATCTAGCTGTGACGACCGACATAATTGTCGGCTTCCCGGGTGAGACCGACGGCGATTTCGACAGGACCCTCGAAGTAGTTGCCGAAGCTGAGTACGACAGCGCGTACACGTTCATATTTTCGCCGCGGCCCGGTACCGAAGCGGCCGCTTGGCAGGACCGCTTCGTACCCGCCGAGGTGAGCGCCGAGCGGTTCGAGCGGCTGCGGGGGGTCGTGGAGCGCAGCGCCGTCAGAAGGCACCAGGCTCGGGTCGGCCTGATCGAAGAAGTGCTCATCGAGGGCAAGGCCAAAAAGGGCGGCCCCGAGACTTTTTCAGGGCGGACCAGGCACAACAAGCTCGTGCACGTGGACCATGCTGCGCTGAGGGCCGGGAGCGTCATCGAGGCCCAGGTCGAGAGCGCGGCCGCCCATTTTCTCCGGGCCAAGTTCCTCCGCTTGGTCTCGCCGCCTCGCCACCGCGAGCTGATCCCGGTGATGGCCAACTGACCTCGTCGGTAGGCAGTGGGCCGCTGGCGCTCGTCGGGCCGACGGCCTCGGGCAAATCGGTTCTTGCGTTCGAGGTGGCAGCGCGCTTCGGGGACATCGAAATAGTGAGCGCCGATTCGATGCAGGTTTACCGCGGCATGGACATCGGCACCGCCAAGCCGAGCGCCGAGGAACGTGCCGCCGTCCGCCATCACCTGCTCGATGTGGCGGAGCCCTGTGAGGATTGGGACGTCGCTTGCTTTCAAGCGGCGGCGACGGACGCGCTGGCAGCCATCGAGGCGCGCGGCCACAGGGCCTTGTTCGTCGGTGGGACCGGGCTCTATTTTCATGCGTTGGTTGACCGGTACTGCATCCCTGGGCGCTGGCCGGAGTTGCGCCGCCAATTGGAAAAGGAGCCCGACACCGCACTGCTTTACCGGAGGTTGCAAGAGGCCGACCCGCCGGCCGCCGAGCGGATAGGGGCGCTCAACCGGCGGCGGTTGGTGCGGGCCCTGGAAGTAACCCTCGGCAGCGGCAGGCCTTTTTCCAGTTACGGGCCCGGTGTCGGCGTTTTCCCGCCAACGAATTGGCGGATCGCTGGGGTGTGGCTCCCGAGGCACGTCGTTGCGGAAAGGGTGGCGCGGCGCTTCGACGCCATGCTCGCGCTCGGTCTCGTCGAGGAGGTGCGGACCTTGATGGCATCTCCCGGAGGTTTGTCCCGCACAGCGCGGCAAGCTCTCGGGTACAAAGAACTGCTCGCCCACATCGAGTTGGGCATGCCGCTCAGCGACGCCGCCGACGAAGCTGTCCGGCGCACCCGGCAGTTCGCCAGGCGGCAGCGGGTGTGGTGGCGCCGGGACCCCCGGGTGCGGTGGTTCGGCGCGGCCGAAAACCCGCTGGAACTTTTGCCTGCGTTGTTGGGAAACTGGGGGAGTGGCCGTGATGGGCAGTGAGCTGATGTTGTTGAAGTACGAAGGGCTCGGCAACGATTTTTTGGTGTTGCTCGACGAGGACGGCACGCGGCCGGTCGACGCTGTCACCGCGCGCGCCGTGTGCGACCGCCACAGGGGCTGGGGCGCAGACGGGCTCTTGAGGGCGACGAGGGCAGCGGCGGGCTCGGGCGCGGAGCTCACTTTCGAGCTGCGCAACGCCGACGGCGGTGAGGCCGAGATGAGCGGCAACGGGTTGCGTTGCCTCGTCCACGCCGCCCTCGATGAGGGCCTGGTCGACGGGCTCCTCGGTGCCGGCGGGAATGCGACCGTCTTGACGCCGGCTGGGAGCCGCGAGGTGCGGGTGCTCGAGTTGGCCCAAGGCCGGATGTGGGCAAGCACCGAGATGGGCACTCCAAAAGTGACGGGTACCGCGCAACTCTGCAACGTCGGCAACGGCCAGCTCTTCGTGGACGTCGGAAACCCCCACCTGGTCGTGCTCGGGCCGGACCCGGCTGGCCTCGACCTGGCGGAGCTTGGGCCGGTCCTTAGCTCTGCTGCCGGTCTCGGGCCGACTGGGCTCAACGTCGAGTTCGTCACCCTCGGGCCGACGGCCGGCGAAGTCACGATGCGTGTTTGGGAGCGGGGGGTCGGAGAGACGCTCGCCTGCGGCACGGGGTCGGTTGCGGCGGCTGCCGCCCTCAACCACTGGGGCCGGGTTGGCGCCAAGGTGACGGTCCATCAGCCGGGCGGGGCGGCCGAGGTCGAGCTCAGGGACGACGGCGTCGCCGTCCTGACCGGGCCCAGCCGGCGCATCGGCAGGTGCAGCTTCGTCCCCGAGCAGCTGGCCGGAGCAGCCCGATGAGCCTGATAGAGCGGTCTTTCCGGGAAAAGATCGTCCTCGTCGGTGTGACGCTGCCCGCCGATGTGCACGCGTGGGAGATGGGCCACGCCGGGCCGCCCGAGGTCGAGACGGAACGCCACCTGGACGAGCTCGCCCAGCTGGTCGGCACCGCAGGCGCCGATGTGGTCGCCCGGGTCCACCAGCGGCGTGACCGGCCCGACCCCGCAACGTATGTCGGGCACGGCAAGGCCCTCGAGCTGCGTGACGTCTCCGAGTCGGCGGACGCTGACACCGTCGTCTTCGACGACGAGCTTTCCCCCGCCCAGTCGCGCAACCTCGAAAAGATCCTTGGCCGGACCGCCATCGACCGGACGGCTGTGATATTGGATATCTTCGCCCAAAATGCAGCGACCCAGGAGGGCAAGGCGCAAGTCGAACTGGCCCAGCTCCGCTACCGCCTCCCAAGGCTGAGGGGCCGCGGCGTCAACCTCTCCCAGCAGGCGGGGAGGATCGGCACGCGGGGGCCCGGGGAAACCCAGCTCGAGGTCGACCGGAGGCGCCTCGTGCGGCGGGTGCACAAGCTCGAATCGGAGCTGGCTCAGCTCGAGCGCCGCCGCCGCCTCCAACGCCAGAGCCGCCGCCGCAGCCGGCTGGCGTCCATCTCGCTCGTTGGCTACACCAACGCCGGCAAGTCGACGCTGCTCAACGCGTTGACGTCGGCCGGGGTGGTCGCCGACGAGAGGCTGTTCGCGACGCTCGACCCTCGCACGAGGCGTTTCAGCCTGCCCGGGGGCGAACCGGTGCTCATCTCGGACACGGTGGGCTTCGTCCGCAAGCTGCCTCACCAGCTGGTCGAGGCGTTCCGCAGCACGCTCGAGGTCGTCGCCGAGACTGACCTGCTCGTCCACCTTGTGGACTCTGCAGCGCCCGAGCCTGAGGGCCAGATAGACGCCGTCCGCGCCGTGCTCGGGGAAATCGGCGCGGCCGACATTCCCGAGCTGCTCGTTTTCAACAAAGCCGACGCCGCGCCCGAGGTGGCGCGCGACCTCGCTGCGCGCTACAAGGGGTCGGTGGTCATCTCGGCCGCCCGCCACGAGGGCATCGAGCGCCTTTTGCTGGCGATCGGCGACACGCTTCACAGGGCAAGCCGCGTCCTTGAACTCGAAGTGCCCTTCAGCAGGGGAGACGTCCTGGCAGCCCTCCATCGCGAAGGCGAGGTGCTCGCCTCCTCCGAAGGCGAGTCCGCTACCTGGGTGCGGGTGCGGGTGGCGGTCCCGGCCGTGGGCCAGTTCGACCAGTTCGTCGCGCGAGCCCGGGGGCAAGACCCGGACCGCGATGGGGCAGTTCAAGGGGAGATCCTTGGGGAAGCAAGGGAGGATGCCGGTGACGAGCACTGAGACGGCCGAGGTCGCCAGTAGCGGGGAGGCCGGCTTCAAGCCGCCCACCTACCCCTACGACAGGTTGAATCCGCTGCGGGCACGCGCGGCATCGCTTCCTGGCGGTGCTGTCGACCTTTCGGTCGGGAGCCCCTGCGACCCGCCGAGCCCTTCGGTATTGGCGGCGATGGCGGCCCCAGACGAGGGCGGTGCGACCCGGGGCTACCCGTCATCGGCGGGTTCGCCCCAGGCAAGGCAGGCAGCGGCGGAGTGGATGTCGCGCCGCCTCGGGGTGGACGTGGGCCCCAACCACTTGGCTCTGTGCATCGGGACCAAGGAGCTTGTCGCCGGCCTCCCCACTTGGCTCCGCCTCCGCCGCCCCGACAAAGACACCGTCCTTTACCCCGGACTTTCCTACCCGACGTACGAGATGGGCGCGTTGCTCGCGGGGTTGCGCGCGGTCCCGGTGCCGGTGGACGAGCATTTCCGGCTCCGGCTCTCGCCCGGGGCGCTCAGGCCCGAGGACGCCGAGCGCGCCCTCGTCCTGTGGGTCAACAGTCCCGGCAACCCAGCAGGGCAAGTGGAGGACCTCGCAGCCATTGCCGCCTGGGGCCAGGAGCATGGCGTCGTCGTAGCGAGCGACGAGTGCTACGCCGAGCAGACCTGGTCGGGGCCGCCCCGGACGATCCTCGGGCGAGGCGCCGGCAGCAACGGCTGCGAAGGGGCGCTCGCCGTCCACTCGGTCTCCAAGCGGAGCAACCTGGCGGGCTTGCGGTTCGGGTGGTACTGCGGTGACCCCGAGCTCGTGCAGTTTTTGCGGGAGGTGCGCCAGCACGCAGGGTTTATGGTGCCGGGCGCCGTCCAGCGAGCGGGAGCCGCCGCACTTGCGGACCAGGCTCATGCGGACGCTCAGCGTGAGCGCTACCGCGAGCGCCTGGAGCGGCTGCGGGGGGTACTCGCTGCCTTCGGGGCGGAGGCTCGTATGCCTGAGGGTGGTATCTACCTCTGGGTGGCCGCCCCCGGCGGGGACGCGTGGGCGTTTGCCGGCGAGCTTGCCGAACGCGCCGGCCTGGTCGTTTCTCCAGGTGAGTTTTATGGGAAGGCTGGTGCCGGCTACATCAGGGTGGCTGCGGTGGCGCCGATGGAGCGGCTCGACCTCGTCGCTTCGAGGGCCGGCGTCCGCTAGCCGGCTGCCCAACTAGCATCCGCCATCTGTGGATCTCCAAACCAGCATCGAAGAGCTCTGGCAACGCCGTGACGAGCTTGGCCCGGCCAGCAACGACGAGGCCCGCGTCGTCCACGAGGCGATCAGCCTGCTCGACTCGGGCGAGGCGCGTGTGGCAAGCGTCGGCGCCGACGGGGCCGTCGTGGTCAATGAGTGGCTCAAGAAGGCGGTGCTGCTCTTCTTCAAGGTCACCGCTATGGAGGTCGCCGAGGTCGGCCCTTTCGAGTACGTCGACCGTCTGCCGCTCAAGCACGGCTTCGAGGAGGCCGGCGTGCGCGTGGTGCCAGGCGCATCGGTCCGCTGGGGCAGCTACATCGGCCGGGGGGCGGTCCTCATGCCGAGCTACGTCAACATCGGCGCCTACGTCGGCGAAGGGACCATGGTCGACACATGGGCCACCGTGGGCAGCTGCGCCCAGGTGGGCGCGGGCGTCCACCTCGCGGGCGGCGTGGGGATCGGCGGCGTGCTCGAGCCCCCGCAAGCTGCCCCCGTCATCATCGGTGACGGGGCGAACATCGGCAGCCGCAGCATGGTGACCCAGGGGGCAAGAGTGGGGGAAGGTGCCGTCCTCGGGGAAGGGAGCATCCTCAACCCATCGATCCCCGTCATCGACGCCGCGACGGGCGAAGAACTTTCCCGCGGCGTCGTCCCGTCCTGGAGCGTCGCCGTCGGGGCGACCCGCCCCCGGGTCTTCCCGGGAGGCACCTTCGGGCTGCCATGCATGCTGGTGATCAGCCGGCTGGAAGAAGGCCGGCGCCACGGCAAGGCCCAGCTCGAGGAGCTGCTACGGGCTCACTCCGCCGGCAGCGGCGCCGGCACCACCGGCTCAGCCGGCGGCGCCTGAGGGACTGTCGCGCCGGTGAGCTGCTACGGCAGTGGCTTCTGGCAGTGAGCGAGCGCGGCGAAGATGGCTGACCTGCTGGCCCTGGCGGCCGAGCTGGTGGCGGTCCCATCGGTCTCGTTGGCCGAGAAGGACATAGCCGACCGGGTCGAGTCGGCCCTTCGGAGCGTGGGCTGGCTCGAGGTTGCCCGCGTAGGCGACAACGTGGTCGCCCGCACCCAGATCGGGCGCCCGACCCGCTTGCTGATCGCCGGGCACCTCGACACCGTCCCGCCCCCCGAACCCTCCCCGGTCCGGCCTCCCGAGCGTCCCGCCGATGTCCCCCAAGGCTTCCCCGCCGGCGCCGCGGGCGCTGGAAACGAGGCGCACCAGGGCGGCGAAGTACCGCCGGCGTCCTTCTACAACGATGGCAACACCCTTTGGGGGCTCGGCGCAGCCGACATGAAGGGCGGCATCGCAGTCATGCTCGACCTCGCCGCCAGCGTCCCGGAGCCATCGGTGGATGTCACATACGTCTTTTATGTTGCGGAGGAAATCGCACGGGCCCACAGCGGGCTGGTGGCTCTTGCGGCACAACGGCCCGACTTGGTGGACGGTGACGTGGCCATCGTCTGCGAACCGAGCGGCCCAACGGTCCAAGCAGGCTGCCAGGGAGTGCTCAAGGCCGAGGTGGTGCTCCGGGGGGTAGCGGCTCATGTCGCCCGGCCGTGGATGGGCCGCAACGCTCTCCACCGGCTGGGCCCGCTTCTCAGTGGGATCGGGAGCCGGCCGGCGCGCAACGTCCAAATCGACGGTTGCACCTACGTCGAGTCGCTGCAAGCCGTCCGAGCCTGGGGCGGGGGTGCGTCAAACGTACTGCCCGCGTCGGCCGGCGCCGCCCTAAATTACCGGTTTGCCCCCGACCTCACTGTCGAAAGTGCTGCAGCGATTTTGAGGGAAGTCGTGGCGCAATGGTTGGAGGAAGGCGACAGTTTCGAAGTGACCGACAGTGCCCCGGCGGCCCTCCCATTTCTCGGTCACCCGCTCATCTCGAGGTTGGTCGAGATCTCCGGCCGGGCACCGGTAGCCAAATTGGGCTGGACGGACGTCGCTTTTTTTGCCGAGCGCGGCGTCCCGGCGGCCAACTTCGGCCCGGGCGACCCGGAGCTGGCGCACACGGCAGGTGAGTTTGTTACCCGCCGGGAGCTCGAACGTGCCCGAGAGGTGCTTGGCGAGCTCTTGAGCCACTGAGGAACTCGTCGAGTTCTGCCGCGTCCGGAGGGTCTGCCCCCGCCCGGGTGCAAGTAAACGCGCTTGCCGCCACTGCCTGGCTCATGGCGGCGGCGAGGCGCTCCTCGGTCAGGTCAGCTACGTGGTGCGGCGTGAGGAGCCCAGCGTTGGACAGGTAGCCGAGGAGCCCCGAGGTGAAGGAATCACCCGCCCCGATCGTGTCTTTCACCGTGACCGGTGGCGGGCTGGCGTGCACCTGCCACCCCCGCTCGTGGTACGCGGTCGCGCCTCGTCCTCCATCTGTCACTACGACGAGGCTCGCCCCTCCAGCAAGCCAACGCTCGGCAACCCTGCCAGCGAGCGTAGCGACGCTACTCCCGCTCTCTTGGGGGTAGAGCGCAGCGAGGTCGTCGGTGCTCGCCTTGACGATGTGCGAGCTGGCGATGAAGCCGTCCACGCGCTCGAAGTAACCGGCTTGGTCGCCGACGAGGCCCGGCCGGACGTTGGGGTCGAAGGAAATGAGGATCTCGCTGCTGGCGCGAAGGGCCCGCAGCCACGTTGACAAAACGCTCGCTCCCGGCTCGAACGCGGTTGCCAGCGAGCCGGTGTGCACAGCCCCGAAACCGGGTTGGGCCGGGGTAGCCGTTTTGTCCCGGCGGACGAAGGGCAGTTCCTCCTCGGACCATTGCCAATCGGCCGTTTCCGGACCGTAAAACGTATAGGACGCCCGGCCCTCTTTGTCGAGGGTGACGACGGCGAGCGTCGGGGGTTCGGGGGCCTCCACCACCAGGCTCAGGTCTACGCCGTTGAGCGCCAGGTGCTGGCGGAGCCATGGCCCGAGGCCCTTTGCCGACAGCCGGCCGGCGAACGCTGTCGGGACAGCCAGTCGCGCCAGCCCGACCGCCACGTTGGCAGGGCTCCCCCCGGGGAGGGCCACCAGCGGGCGGCTTGCCGGCGCTTGGGCCCCCGCGCCCTCGCGGGAACCCGCCGGTACATCGCCCGGTGCCAGGTCTGCCAGGCACTCGCCGAGCACGAGGACCGAGCGCTCACCGCCGTCCATCGCCCGACAGTAGCCGCCAAGCGCGCCCGGGCCTCCTGGTTGGAGCGTGGGAGCGGCCGGGCTCGTGTTGAGCTTGGCCAGCGCAGTCCCTATGTTGGTCGTCTGTGCTACGACCGGTCGAGCTCGGCCCCAACCAACCGAAGCAGTTTTACCGCGGCGGGGGAGCGATAACCGCCTTCAGGGGGAGACCGTCCAGCGACGAGTTCCGCCCCGAGGACTGGGTTGCGTCGACCACGCCCCGTTTTGGCCTCGAGCCCGATGGGCTGACACGCCTGCCTGATGGTCGGTACCTCCGCGACGCCGTCGAGGAGGACCCGGAGGGTTGGCTGGGGCCCGCGCACCTTCGCTATTTCGGGCCTTCTACGGCCCTGCTCGTCAAGTTGCTCGACGCCGGTCAGCGCCTGCCCGTCCACCTCCACCCCCCGCGCTCGTTCGCCTACCGCCACCTCGGTTCCCGCCATGGCAAGACGGAGGCTTGGGTAGTCCTGTCGACGACGGGCGCCGAGCCGTCGGTCTACCTCGGCTGGAGCCGCGACGTCGACGGCGACGAGCTCGCTCGTTGGGTCGCCGAGCAGGACGCCCCTGCGATGCTGGCGACAATGAACAAGTTGGTCGTCCGTCCGGGCGACGCCGTACTCGTGCCGGCCGGGACAGCTCATGCCATCGGCGAAGGGGTTTTCTCGCTAGAACTGCAGGAGCCAACCGACTTCTCGATAATGCTCGAGCTGGAAGGCTTCGGTTTCCCTCCGGGGACGGGCGACCTCGGGCTCGGCCGTGACCTCGCTTTGTCGTGCGTGCAGAGGCGGGCCTTCGACGAGGGACGGTTATCAGGGTTGCGTAAGTCCTTCCACCCGGCCGGCAGAGCCCCATCGACAGCACAGGACGTACTGCCTGGTGCCGCTGACGCCTACTTCAGGGCTCAGCGTGCAGGTGGCGGGACCACAGGGCTCGAGCCAAGTTTTGCGGTCGTTGTCGGCATTGCCGGCTCGGGCTCGCTCTACGGCGACGATTGGCGATTGCCTGTAGGCAGAGGTGTAACGATCGCTGTGCCGTGGTCCGCTGGGGTGACGGGAATTGACGGCGACGCGGACTTACTGCGTTGCCTGCCGCCGCTACCATCCGCGGCATCCACCGACGACCCGAGAGGTAGCTGACCCGAGCGCCACCAATTGCTGCCGAGACGCGCTCCGCTACTGACTGGTACCGGAGCCCGATGCCCTAGAGCCGGCGGAGGACCGTGACGACTTTGCCGAAGATGTCCACTTCACCGGCCGGGAAGACCAGCGGGCTCATCGACTGGTTGGCAGGTAGCAGCACAACCTCATCTCCCCGGCGGGAGAACGTCTTGACCGTCGCCTCCCCTCCCGGGATGCCGGCCGCGATAATTTCGCCCGGAGTGGCGTCAGGCTGCTGGCGGACCACGACGTAATCGCCGTCGAGGATGCCCGCCTCCACCATCGAGTCGCCTCGCACCCGCAACATGAACAGGTTGCCCTTGCCCGTGAAGTCTTCGGGTAGCGGGAGGAGCTCCTCGATGTTTTGCGAGGCGATCACGTTTGTGCCGGCCGCTATGTCGCCCACAAGGGGGACGAGCCGGGCGCGCCCGCTCTCGATGGCCGCGCCGGAGGTGGCGTCGTAGCGGACCTCGAGAGCTCGTGGCTTTGTCGGGTCCCGCCGCAGGTACCCCTGCTTTTGGAGCGTATTGAGATGCGCCTGGACTGTCGACGTCGAAGCCAGGCCGACTGCCGCGCCGATCTCGCGGACAGAAGGTGGGTAGCCACGCTCGCGTACCTGGGTCGCGATGAAGTCCAGGATTTCCCGGCGCTTGCCGGTTAGGGGCCCGTCGCTCAAGGTTTGTGCCTCCGTTCTCCCAAAGGGCTCGCCTTCCCCTGATGGGTCAGGCGACCGCTCCGTCGCCTCCATCTTACAGATCGGGGCCGTCATAGTCAAACATATGTTCTAGTTGTCACAGGGCCCCTGTATAGTGTCCCGTGGGAACAAACGTTCGCAAGGGCCCGCCTAAGGCGGAGCGGTTTGCCAGTCGTGGGAGTCGCACGGACGAGGAGCAAGGCAGGGAGGCGCCAGCTCGTGGGCCGGTTCACCGGTGAGGAGGTTCGATAATGGTTGCAACATTGACTGCGTTGAAGGGGGGTCTCGACCTGGGAGCCGAGGTCCCCGGCTCCAGCGTCTCCAGGCCGCACCCGAGGCGCCGCAAGTCTCCGAGAGGGAGCGCACCTTGTGCTCTCAAAGTTCTCCGGGGGGCAGCGGGTTACGGCTCGCCGGCAGCGTACCCGGCCACCTCATACCCGCGGACCGAGCACGCGGCAACCGAGCACCCGGCCATGCAGCACCCGAGCGGGCAGCGCCCGGCCGGGCAGCAGGAGCTGTGGGCAGGCACCGCGGCCGCCGCCCGCGCCCGCGTGCGGCCGAGCGTGGCGGGTCTGACAGTCCTCCCCGAGCCGGAGGCTCTCCCCGCGGAGGCGCGACAGGTGGCTCTGCGTACCTCGCGCCGGCCGAGCCGGCGGACCCTGCTGTGGCGACGTGTGTTCGTGCTTTCGCTCCTCGTGGTCGTCGGCGCACTGGCCTGGGCAGTCCTAGGTGCTGCGCTGTCAGCCGCGCCCGCACCGGCCCGGGCCCTGGGCGCGCAGTTCACGTGTGGGCCGTCTGCGGCAGCTACGGGGGCATCCTGCGGCACCACCTACACAGTCCGGCCGGGTGACACGCTGTGGGGGATCGCCGTCAAGTACTCGCGCGGCTCGGACCCCCGCGCGCTGCTGAGCCGGCTCGAATCCGAGATCGGTGGGGGAGTGCTTCAGCCAGGCGAGGTGCTGCGGCTGCCGTAACCTCTGGGCGACTGCGCGCTGTATGGTCGGCTTGGTGCGTTGCCCTCGTTGTTCGAGCATGGAGGACAGGGTCATCGACTCGCGTACCGCCGAGGAGGGCGCTGCGATACGCCGGAGGCGAGAATGCCTAACCTGCGGGCGGCGATTCACCACCTACGAGAGGCTGGAGGAGGTTCCCTTCGTCGTGGTCAAGCGCTCAGGGCACCGTGAACCTTTCGATCGGGCCAAGGTCATATCAGGCATGCAGGCCGCCAGCAAAAACCGCCCTTTGTCGCCTTCGGACCTCGAACATATTGCTGTCGAGATCGAAGAAGCCTTGCGCCTCGAGGGGCCCGAGGTCCCTACCGAGCACGTCGGCCTGGCGGTCCTCGATGCTTTGCGGGCTCGAGACCATGTCGCGTACCTGCGGTTTGCCAGTGTTTACAAGGGGTTTACAGAGGCAGGCGACTTCCAGCGAGAGGCGGGGTTGCTCACGAAGTTGACTACGCCGAAGGCCGGGAGGGTGTCGCGCGACGAAAGCCCGGGCGGAGAGCAGATTTAGGCCCGCCGAACGACAAGGTCCGTAAACAAAGAAGTCTCGGACGCTTGTCCAGCGGGGTCGCCGCGATTGGGCCCGTGCGGCAACTGCCACTAGGTTTGGCGCCATTGGGCAACTTTCGTTGCGGTCCGCGAGAGGGGAAAGTGCGATGCGTATTGGGATGTTGACAGGTGGTGGGGACTGCCCCGGCCTCAACGCGGTGATCAGCGCCGTCGTGCGCAAGGGCGTTTCCAGTTACGGGGACGAGGTCGTCGGCTTCCTTGACGGTTGGCTCGGCGTGATCGAGGACCGCAGCGTGACACTTGACGAGGAGAAGTGCAGGGACATCCTCTTCGAGGGCGGCACGATCCTCGGTACCAGCCGGACCAACGTTTTCAAGGTGGAGGGCGGCCTGGACAAGGTGCGGGCGACGCTCGACGCGGAGCGCATCGACGCGCTGGTCGCCATCGGGGGCGACGACACCCTCGGGGTTGCCAACAAATTGACATCCGAAGGAGTCGCGGTCGTCGGCGTACCTAAGACAATCGACAACGACCTCTCGGCCACCGAGGTCACGTTTGGTTTCCACACCGCCGTCCAGATCGCCACCGACGCCATCGACCGGCTGAGGACGACGTCCGCCTCGCACAACAGGGTGATCGTGTGCGAGGTCATGGGCAGGCACGCCGGCTGGATCTCGCTGTACTCCGGGATCGCCGGCGGTGCTGTCGCCGTGCTCATACCCGAACAGGCCTTCGATATCGATGAGGTCTGCGAGTTGGTGCGGGCCCGGCGGGCTCGCCCCCGGTCCGCGCAGGTCGTCGTGGTGGCTGAGGGCGCTACCCCAAAGGAAGGTTCTTTTAGCACTGTTTCGGGTGAGGTGGACCAGTTCGGCCACGTCCGGCTGGGCGGGATCGCCAACCTGCTGGCTTCCGAGATCGAGGCGCGCACCGGCTTCGAGACACGGGCGGCCATCCTCGGCCACGTCCAGCGCGGCGGGTCCCCGACCGCTTTCGACCGGGTCCTGGCGACCCGCTTCGGCATCGCCGCCATCGACGCGGTGCACGACGGAGGTGCGGGGACAATGGTCGCTCTACAGGCCAACGAGATTGTGAGGGTCCCGCTCGAGGCCGCTGTCTCTGCACCCAAGCTCGTCCCCAAGGAGCTCTACGACCAAGTCGCCAAGCCGCTCTTCGGCTAGCGCCAACGCGCCCATCCCCGGTAACCATCCCAGCTCCGGCTCAGGTAACCGTCCCGGGTTGGCTCGTGTGCCCGCTGGCCTGCGTGCTCGAGATCAGCTCGCCGAGAGGCTTGCTCAGCGAGCGGGTTGAGGCAAGCAGGGTTTTCCCTGGCAACATGATGAGTTCCCCACCCGCCTCTTCGCAGACGAGCCCTCCTGCCGCCCAGTCCCAGGCGTTGAGCCCGGTCTCGTAGAAGGCGTCGTACAGGCCGCCCGCGACGCCGCAAAGATCGAGCGCCGCTGACCCGAGACGCCGGATGTCCCGGACAGCCGGGAGGAGCGTCGCCAGGACACGGGCCTGCTCGGCGCGGACCTCGGGGTGGTAGCTGAAACCCGTTGCCACCAGGGCAGTCGACAGGCTGCTCCGCCCTTCGGCGACCGCGCAGCGCTGGCCGTCGCGCCATGCCCCTCGGCCCCTGGCAGCCGACCATACCTCGCCGCTGGCAACGTCGACTACGGCCCCTACGACGGTCCGGTCGCCGACTTGGGCCGCCAGAGAAACAGAATAAATCGGCACCCCGAAGAAGAAATTGGTCGTGCCGTCAAGAGGGTCGGCGACCCAGGAAACGCCCGAGGTGCCCTCGTGCGAGGAACCCTCCTCGCCGACTACGCCGTCGTCGGGACGCGACGAGAGCAGCTGCGAGACGATGTAGGCCTCGGACGCCCTGTCGGCGTCGGAGACCATGTCCGTGGGGGAAGATTTGGTGCCCGGGTTGGCGGGCGAGGACGTGGCGTACCGGGCCACGATCTTGGCCGCGCCTGTGGCCGTGGCGACTGCGAGCTGGTAAAGCTCGTCGAGGAGATCGTCAGCTATCAGGTCGGCGGGCACTAGCGCACTATAGGACGGGGGCTCTCCGGTAGCGTTTGGCCGTGGAGAGCGCTCCCCGCGCCGGGAGCTTGGGGGCCGCCGGCGCGAGCACCCCGGCATTGGACGAGGTCCCGGCTAAGGCACTGGCGGTCTACGCCCACCCCGACGACCCAGATGTCTCGTGCGGTGGCACGCTCGCCGTGTGGGCGGCGGGCGGGACCGAGGTCCACGTGTGCGTGTGCTGCGACGGGGACAAAGGCTCGTTGGACAGCAAGGTGGACGGCAAGCAGCTTGCGGCCCTGCGCCGCCGCGAAGTGGCTCTGGCGGGCCGCGAGCTCGGCGTGGCCGCACACCACTGGCTCGGCTACCGCGACGGCGAGGTAGAGGATTCGCCCGAGCTGCGGGGGCGACTGGTCTCGCTCCTCAGGCAAGTGCGCCCTGAGGTAGTGGTGGCGCCCGACCCGACGGCAGTTTTCTTCGGCCAAAACTACATAAACCACCGCGACCACCGCGTGGTGGGGTGGGCGGCGATCGATGCCGTGCTGCCTGCGGCGGCCAACCCCCACTACTTCCCTGCCGCCGGCCCGATCTTCCAGGTGGGGGCGCTCTACCTT
Organism: Acidimicrobiales bacterium; assembly: GCA_035508795.1. Taxonomy (GTDB): domain Bacteria; phylum Actinomycetota; class Acidimicrobiia; order Acidimicrobiales; family Palsa-688; genus DATJMJ01. The sequence continues at coordinate 12,011 of DATJMJ010000157.1, read as the reverse complement.
TCCGGGACGCTGGAGCCGGATACGTGGGTCGACATCACCGCCGCGATCGACAAGAAAGCTGCGGCTCTTGCTTGCCACACGTCTCAGTTGGGAGAGGGCGGCGAGTGGTTGCGAAGTGTCGTCCGCAGGCAGGCCGAGGAGGCCGGGGAAGCCGCCGGGGCCCGCTATGCCGAGGCGTTCAGGAAAGTGGTGCTCCAGTGAGCGAGCCGACGTGAGCCCCGAAATGGAGCACGCCCCGCCGGCGGTCGCCGGTGGCGGGCAGGAGCGCACGATCATGCACGTCGACATGGACGCCTTCTACGCCTCGGTCGAAGTGAGGGAACAGCCCGGGCTGCGGGGCCGGCCGGTGATAGTCGGCGGGACCGGCAACAGAGGCGTCGTGGCGTCGGCCAACTACGAGGCCCGGTCCTTTGGTGCCCGGTCCGCGATGCCGACGGCGCACGCGAGGAGGCTCTGCCCTCACGCGGTCTTCCTCCAGCCGAGGTTCGCCGTCTACCACCGTTACAGCACGGATCTCCACGCCATCTTCAATGCAGTGACACCGCTGGTGGAGGGGCTCGGCCTCGACGAAGCCTTTTTGGACGTGAGCGGGTCCGGCGCCTTGTTGGGGTCGCCCGTGCAGGTAGCCGAAGGCCTTCGTGGCCGGGTCGAGGCCGAGCTGGGGCTTGCCTGCTCGATCGGGATAGGGCCCAACAAACTGGTCGCCAAACTTGCCTCCAAGGCGGCCAAACCCCGCCCTTCCAAGCAGGGCCGCGCTCCGGTCCCGGGCCCCGGGATAGTCCTCGTGGGGGCACCCGAAGTGACCGGGTTCCTATGGCCGCTGCCGGTCGACTCGCTCTGGGGTGTCGGCCCGGCCAACCGGGACAGGCTGCGCAAGCTTGGCGTCGCATCGGTGGGCGAGCTCGCCGCGCTCCCAGAGGCGACCCTGGTGGCGGCATTGGGGAAATCGATGGGGCACCTGTTGTCCGAGCTTGCCTGGGGACGCGACGAGCGTCCCGTCACCCCGGAACGTGCCCCGAAGTCGATCGGCCACGAAGAGACCTACTCTGCCGATGTCGTCGACCGCGAAGAGCTCGACCGGCGGCTCGTCGTGATGGCTGACCTCGTCGCCACCAGGGTGCGCGAACACGGGATGGTGGCCCGGACGGTGGTGTTGAAGCTGCGCTACGCCGACTTCACGACCTTGACCAGGAGCCACACCTTCCCGAGCCCGCAGCGGACCGGCCCCGCGTTCTGGGGCGCAGCCCGGGCGCTACTGGCGTCATTGGACCTGAGGGAAGGCGCCCGGCTCCTCGGAGTGAGCGCAACGGGCCTGCTGGCTGGCAACGAGTCGCCCGGGGAGCAACTGTCTCTCCAGTTCCAGGGTGGTCCAGCGACGGGGCAAGGGGCACGAGAGCGGCCCGGGAGCCCGGGCCTGCAGCACGAGCAGGCGGCCTGGGACCGGGCCAGCCGGGCGGTCGACGCGGTGCGCGCCCGCTTCGGTGACCAGGCGGTTGGGCCGGCGGCGGCTGCACGAGCTGTTGGCGCCCCGCGGGGCCAGCGAGACGCCCTCCCAGAGCTATAGGTTTCCACGTTGATGATCTCCGGGCTGCGCAGTGCCCCCCGCCACGGCCGGCGGCTCTGCGTTGCCCTGGCGCTCCTTGTGCCGATGGCCGCGGCCCCCGTGGCCTCCGGCTCACCTCCGGCCGGCGCTCTGGCAGGAAGGGGAGCGACGGTGCCCGCCTCGCAGAGCGCGCCTCCGGCGCCGCCCCGCGACCAGACGCTCTACACGACGGGGACCTCCAGCGAGCCCCCCACCAACTTCAACCCGCTCGCCGCGACGAGCTACACGGGTACGCAGGGGCTCCTTTACGAGCCGCTTTTCCTCTACGACCCGCTCCACCAAAGGTTTGTCCCGTGGCTCGCGACCGACGGGACATGGACCACCCCGACCAGCTACCGGCTCGAGGTCCGCGACGGGGTGGACTGGGTGAGCAGTGCCACCGGAGCCGTCACCGGCCGGCTGAGCGCCGCAGACGTGGCCTATGGGATAAAGCTGGCAGCCTCGAGCGCGTCTGACCCGTACCACGCCGACCTTGCCGGAGTGCGATCTGTTGCGGTGTCCGGCAACGCAGTGACGGTCGATTTTGCCAAGCCCGTTGGGTACGCCCAATGGCAGGAGTTCCTCTGGCACGCACCCGTCCTTCCGTCGGAGATCTGGCAAAAGCTGCCCACCGGTGGCGATTTCGACAACCCCGTGAGGTCGCCCGTGTCGACCGGTCCCATGTTGCTTTATTCGACGGGCCAAAACGGCGCCTGTTACCGGGACAACCCGCACTGGTGGGCGACTGCTCAGCTGAGGCTGTCTTTCACGTTCGGCTACCTTTGCGACCTTGTCAGCAGCTCGAGCGGGACCGGGCTCTCCGACCTCCTCGCCGACAAGGTCGACTGGAGCAACCAATTGCTGCGGGGGATCATAAATCTCGCGGATTCGAAGGGCGGTGGTTACGACATAAAGACGTACTATGCCGGGCCGCCCTACATGATCCCGGCGACGACAGCATGGCTCCAGATGGACCTGGCCAAAGCCCCGATGGACAACCCGGATTTTCGCCTCGCCGCAGCCTACGCGCTCGATACCAAAACGATCGCGAGCACCGTTTACACGGGGGCCGTCGAGCCGGCAAACCCGACCGGTCTGTTGCCCGAACTTTCGTCCTACATCGACACGTCGGCCGTGCACAAATACGGCTTTTACTACTCGTTGTCGCTTGCCAAGCGCTACCTCGCGAAGTCCGGCTACAACGGGGCCCAGCTAAAGCTGCTGGTACCCTATGGTTTCCCCGACTTGTCCAGTGCCGCGACGCTCATCACGCAACAACTCGGCAAGGTCGGCATCCATGTATCGGTCAGCTCGGTGCCGGCCGCCGCACGCGCCAACGACGTCGCGACCGGGGACTACGACATGGTCATAAACGACCCGGTCGGGCTCGGTTCGACCCCGTGGAGTTACTTTGACACCGTCTACCAGCTCCCCATCGGCCCGGACGAGGCGAGCGGGGCAAACAGCGAGCGTTTCTCGTCGCCATCGGACTGGGCGCTGGTGCAAGAAGCAGGTGACACCCCGCTCACCGACACCGCGGCCCTCGATGGCATTTACGCCAACCTCGAGATCGATTTCCTCAAAGAGCTGCCGGAGATCCCGCTGTGGTACAACGGTGCCTGGTTCCAGGGCAATACCAAGCTGTGGCAGGGGTACCCGTCGAGCACGAGCAGCTCCGACAGCTACACGCCTGTGATGTGGCGAGGGTGGCTCGGGGCGACGACGACTGTGCTTGCTCTCGCCGCCATCAAGCTGAGCGTCTCGCACGGCCACTAGCCCCCGAGGGGGCGAGGGAAGAAGGCCCGCCGGCAGGTGTAGCTTGGAGGCAAGGCCCACCGGCCCAAGTGCAGCGATTTGGACATTCAGGACGAGACGGCTGACAGCTGGCACGGGTACAACGGAGGTACAGCGGGTGCCACTTTCAGAACATGAGCAGCGGGTACTGCGCCAGATCGAGCGCCAGTTCCAGGCGGAACGGGGCTTGGCGCGACCGCTGCGGATGCCGGCCGACCCCCGCGAAGCGACCCGCAACGCCAAACGGGCTGCGCTCGGCTTCGTCATAGGCCTCCTGGCCCTGCTCATCTCGTTTGCATCTTCCTGGTTCATCGGGCTGATCGGTTTCCTCGCCATGCTGGCTTCGGCGGTGGTGCTCGTGCAGAGCCTCCGCCGCCTCGTCCACGACCGTTGGGGCCACGACCCCGCTGCCAGCTCCGCCCAGCCTGAGGGGCAGCGGCCAGGGCCGGCCCGTTGGTGGCCGGGTCGGGGCGGAAGCCCGAGCAGCGGACGCGAGGACGATACGCTCTAGGGTTTTCCCACCCGGGAGCCAGGGCGTAGCCCGCTACGGTAGGCGGCAGTGAAGGTCTACGTGCTCCTGGCTGACAGAGGCATCCAAAACGTCCACAACGGCACGCTCAGCCTTCTCAACGCCGGCTGGTCGATCACGCAGCTACGGCGCGTGGCCGCTCCGGGCCCGCAACAAGACGCCCCGCCTCTCATGACCGCCCCGCAGGTCGTCGTGGTGTTCATGGAGGCAGAACTAGCGATGTGCAACCGGTCGCTCACCCTCCAGATCGAACTGATGACCGAAGACGGCGAGGTCGTGAGGATCCCGGGGCCCGCCGGGCCGCAACCGGTCCGCCTCGAGCAACAGCTCATGGTGCCGAGCCCCGCAGGTGTCCCCACCGGTTTCCCCGGCAGGGCGACCGCCATGATGGAGCTCCCCACGGGGCTCCCCCTCGGGCCGGGGATTTACCGCTGGCAGGCCAGGGTCAATGGTAAAGAGGAAGAAGAGTGGTCGGCGCAGTTCTACGTGGCAGCGCCGCCTCAGCCGCCAACCTTCGGGTTCAGCGCTCCATGAGCCTCATGCGCCGCGCAAGGCTGGGCCCTGGTGCCCTTGGAGCAGTCGTCAGGAGGCCGGCGCTTTGGGGGACGGCGCTCGCTCAGGCTCGCGCGTTCGTCCCCCGCAGGTGGTGGGCTCACTGGCCCCCGCTCCCTCTGCCCGCCGAGGGTTATATGGCGTTCCGTTCCGAGACCATGTTCGGCGCCGCCGACGGGTGCCTCGACGGGGAACAGCTGGTTGCGTACCTCGAATGGTGCCGCAGGATGCGCCTGTCTGCGCGCTAAGTTCGTGGTGTGCCTGCGTCGCCCGAGCCCTTGGCCCGCGCGAGCAAAGGCTGCCCCTGGCTGGGTTTCTTCTTCGTACACCGGATAGAGCAGTAGGCGGGCATGTCGCGAGCGCTCGTCCTTAACGCCACTTACGAGCCGCTCTGCGTCGTGCCAACCAGGAGGGCTCTCCTCTTGGTGCTCCAGTCCAAAGCCGAGCTCTTGTCGGGCACGGGGCGCGTCTACCATTCCTCCCGTGTCAGCCTCGCCGAGCCGTCGGTGGTGCGGCTTGCCTACTTCGTCCGCGTCCCCCATCAGGCCCACGTGGCCCTCAACCGCCGGGCCGTGTTTGCCCGGGACGGCCACCGTTGCCAGTACTGCGGCGCCCAGGCGGAGAACATCGACCACATCGTCCCGCGCTCAAAGGGCGGCCGCCACGTCTGGGACAACGTCGTTGCCGCCTGCAGGCGTTGCAACGCCCGCAAGCGCGACCACCTCCTCGAGGAGTCGGGCATGAAGCTGCGCCACCTCCCGTCCGCCCCCCGCGGCAGGCAGTGGGCGCTGGCGGCCCTCGGGACGGTCCTGCCGGACTGGGAGCCGTACCTCGGTCTGCCGGCACGAGTCGTACAGTTCACCGTGGCCGAGGAGGCCGCCGCAGCACTGTCAGCCTGAAGTGGGCCCGGCTCCCCGCTGGGAGGTCGTCGACCTTTCAGGCACCGTTCGCGAGCTTCACGAGCGGTCCATTGGTCTGCTCGCCGCTCACGAGGCTGGGGGGCGGTCCGGGCGCGCCGTAGTCGTCCACCACCCGGTCGACCGGGCGCTGGTGCTCGGGAGCGCACAGAAAGACGATGTCGTCGACATGGAAGCCTGCAAGGCGGCCGGGGTCGATGTCGTACGCAGGCGCAGTGGGGGAGGAGCGGTGCTTGTCGACCCCGACCACATTGTGTGGATTGATCTTTTTGTCCCGGCGGGTGACCCGCTTTGGCAACACGACGTCGGACGCGCTGCGTGGTGGGTGGGGGAAGCGTGGGCGGCGGCGCTCCGGCCCGACCTTCCCTCTGTCTCGGTGTGGAAAGGCCCGATGCAACGGCGCCTGTGGTCCTCGCTCATATGCTTTGCAGGGCTCGGGCCAGGGGAGGTCACTCTCGGCGCGGGACCTGAAACACCGAAAGTGGTTGGCATTTCCCAGCGGCGTACCCGTGCAGGTGCCCTGTTCCAATGTGCCTGCATTCGTGAGTGGGATCCCGCGCTGCTGGTGTGGCTATTGGCCTTGTCATCAGAGGACCGCCATCTATGCGAAAAAGCGTTACACACTGCCGCGATTGGCCCTGATCCCGAGCTCACGGAAGTGACAAAACGCTTGTTTGGGGCACTTCCTTAGAACTCAAGTTCGTCGCAAGGGCCTGCCTCCGGCATAAAACATCGAGGAAGTATTGGTTTTGTCGTCGCCAATCGCAGTTCACACGAACTAGACACGCGCGGTGCGAAGATCCGCGTTGCGTTCTCGTAAGAACTGGGTAAGGTCTTCACGAGGCAGGCAAGTGACGGCGTGGGCCTTTGATGGCGAACTCCGTTATTGCTGACGCCTCGTGACTGACAAGCACTGGCGCGCGGCTGCTTGCCGAATCGAGTTCTATTTGGTCGTATGTTGTTGACTATCGACCTTGGAGTACCGCATTATGCCTGGCGCGCCCTGCAACCGGGCGGCCACTTCGACATCAACAATTCGAGGAACATAAGAAAGGGTGGCACAATTGCCTCAGGAAAGAGCGCGCCTCGAAGCCGGCGCACTTGTCGTTATGCCCACGTACCGCGAGGCTGACAACATTACGTCGTCACTCCTCGCTGTTCGCTCGGCACTGCCAGAGGCCTCTGTGCTGGTCGTAGACGACGACGGAGGTGACGGGACTGCGGACCTGGCGCAGGAGGCTGGAAAAGCAATGGGCAATATACGGGTGCTCCGGCGGCCAGGCAAGTCGGGGCTGGCGAGTGCCTATAAGCAAGGGTTTTTTTGGGGTATTGACCGGGGCTGGCGCGTTCTGGTCGGTATGGACGCCGACCTGTCCCACGATGCTCAGGCCTTGCCGGGAATGCTAAAGGCTCTCCAGGAGGGTGCTGACGTAGCCATCGGGTCCAGGTACGTCACGGGCGGCCGCGTCATCAACTGGCCATTGGCGCGTCGTGCGCTATCCCGCTGGGGCAATTGGTACGCAGGGCACGCGCTTCACACGCGTGTGTCGGACCTGACGTCTGCGTTCCGCGCTTACAGGGCCGAGGCGTTAGGGGCAATAAATTTCGAAATGCTCCGCGCCGACGGGTACGGGTTCTTGATCGAGCTTGCGTACAGCCTTGAGCGCGCGGGGGCAAAGGTGGCAGAGGTCCCGATCACCTTCGTCAACAGGTGCGCTGGCAAGTCCAAAATGTCCCCCAAAATAGCGTTTGAGTCGTTCTGGGTAGTGACCACTTTGGGCCTTTCCCGATACACCGCCGTGGCGGGTGGGACGGCGCGCCCTGCCGTAGCAGGAGGGCCGCGTGGTTAATGCGGCTTTATCGCTTTACGGTCTGATCACCTGCTGTTTGCTGGCCATCGTGAGCTCGACGGTTTGGTGGATGTTGTACGCATGGCGCCGGCCCGAGACGCGCTCGGTGGCGGATGGCCGACTTCAGGGCACGTCGACGGCAGCGGCCCCGTCGTTCTCACTGCTTGTCCCTGCGCGTCACGAGCAGGACGTGCTGGCTGCAACTTTGGAGCGCCTGGGAGAATTGGACTATCCCGACTTCGAAGTCATAGTGGTCGTGGGCCACGACGACCTTGCGACCCAGCAGGTTGCTTACCGCGCGAGCGCCTCGCCGCGGGCAAACATCACTGTCGTGATAGACAATTCCTGGCCGAAAAGCAAGCCGAAAGCCCTAAATTCCGGGCTGTCGTCGTGCACCAAAGAAATCGTCGGTGTATTCGATGCCGAAGACGAGGTGAGCCTGGATATCCTCCGCCAGGTTGGGCCAGCTTTTGCCGAGCACGGCGCGGATATTGTCCAGGCAGGCGTGCAGTTGGTGACTTTCCACGACCGGTGGTTTTCCCTGCGCAATTGCCTCGAGTACCTCTTTTGGTTCCGCAGCCGTATACATGCCCATGCACGCAAAGGAATAGTGCCTTTGGGTGGCAATACAGTGTTTTTCAGGAGAGAACTGCTGGAGCAATACGGAGGTTGGGACGGCGAGTGCCTGGCGGAGGACTGCGAGATCGGCATCCGTCTATGTAGCCGGGGCGCGCGAGCAGTGGTATCCTACGACCCTCGTTTCGCGACCAGGGAGGAGACCCCGGCCTCGCTGCGTGCATTCGTGCGCCAACGGACGCGCTGGAGCCAGGGCTATATCCAGGTGTTCCGCCGCGGCCACTGGAGAATGCTGCCTACGCGACGTCAGCGTATGACCACTGCGTACATTTTGTTGTTCCCGGTGCTCCAGGGCCTTGCGGGCCTTTTCATCCTGGCCTCGGTGGTTACCATCGCCGCCGTCAAGATGCCGCTCGAACTGGCGATGTTCACATCCCTACCTGCGTTGGCGCAAGTCATCGTGGTATGTCTCGAGGCAGCCGGGCTGGCCGAGCTCTGCCGCACCTTTTACTTGAGGTGCCGCTGGTACGACTACCTCTTACTCGTCGTAACGGCCATCCCGTACCAGCTCGTGCTGGCTTTCGCGGCGGCGCGGGCGACCTGGCGGGAGGTCTGCGGCGACGCCGGGTGGGAAAAGACCGTGCATGTCGGCGCCCACAGAGCCCCAGCAGCACAGGTCTTAACCGCTCCGGCTCGGTTGGAGGCTTGAATGGCCTTCGTTACGGTAGTCCCGGTGACCGTACCGGCAACGGCCGTCGCCGCAGGTGAACGCTCGTCATTAGCCGGCCGGCTATGGGCGCGGTTGGTTGCAAACTCCTCTACGCTGCTCACTCTGGGGCCTGTCATGGTTTTGGTTGGGGCGGTGCAAGCCGTAAACGCCGGCGATTGGCCGGCCTATACGAACGACGACCCCGGCACGTACCTTGCACGAGCGTGGGCGGTGCAGACGGGCCGCGGAGCACACCACAGCCTCGCTCCTTACACGTATTGGTATGACCACGTCCCTTTCGGCTGGATCCAGATCGTGCCAATCACTTGGCTCGGGCAGATGTTCCGCGACGGGTCGTCAGCAAACGTGGCGACACGAGAGATCGCAGTGGCTTACACATTGATAAGCGCGCTCCTCGTATTTGTAGTCGCGCGCCGTTTCGGCTGCTCGGTCGTCTGGTCCGCTATCGCGACGGGATTGTTCGGGCTAAGCCCGCTTGCTGTGACTTACCTCCGGCAGATGTACATCGATACGATCGGGTTGCCCTGGTTGCTCGCAGCGTTCGCGCTCGCCCTGTCGCCGAGGAGGCGGCTCTGGGCGTTCGCTGCCAGCGGCGCCGCCTTCGCGGGAGCTTGCCTCACCAAGGAGACCTTCATCCTGTGGCTGCCGGCGCTTGCGTGGTTGGTTTGGTTGCGGGCCGACCCCAAGGCCCGCCGGATGTACCTCTTCGCGTGGGGCGCGGTGGCGTTTGTACTCCTTGTGCTCTACCCGATGTACGCGGTCCTCAAAGGAGAGCTGTTGCCGGGCAAGGGCCATGTGAGCCTCATCGGGGCAATCGAATGGCAGCTGAGCCAGAGGCAGAGCACAGGTTCTGTGCTAACCCGTGACAGCAAGGGCTACGAACTGGTCGCGAGCTGGCTGGAAGGTGCTGAGTGGCTATGGCTGGCGTGCGCGGCAGCTATCCCTTTCACGCTTTTGAGACGTGAAACCCGTGTACTCTTAGCCGCACTCGGTGTCGCTGTCCTTTACGTCCTGCACCCAGGTTACTTGCCGGAAATGTTCGTGATCGGTGTGGTCCCGTTTGCCGCTTTGACCGTCGCCTGTGCCGGAGACGTCGTATGGAAGCTGTCCTTGTTCGGCCGAGGGTGGGGTCAACGGATATGGCGCCTCGGGTGCTGCGCCGGGCTCGTCATGGCCGGGGCACAGTTCGTACCTTCCTGGGCTAACGCAGACGAGGTCGCGATGACATCTAACGAAAGCGCTCAATTGTTCGAAACTGAAAACTGGTTGGAGCACCACGTCCCGCGCAGTGCAACTCTCCTTGTCGACGACAACGTTTGGATCCAGCTCGTGGACGACGGTTACACTCCAGACAAAGTCGTCTGGTTTTGGCAACTCGACAGCGACCCCGACGTGGAGCGTCGCTACCCTCTTCGTTGGCGCGATATCAATTATGTCGTCATTACTGACACAATGAGAGTCAACGTCTTGACTTCAGCTAGCAGCATCCCCTCTGTCGTCGAGGCCATTGGTCATTCCCAGCTCGTCGCCAGTTTCGGCCAAGGCCCGGATGCCTTCCAGATCAGGCGGGTGGGCAAGGCATTGGCCAAGGTTCCCCCGGTGTGGTTCCCGATGTCGGAAGTGACACGATCCCCTAAATCAAGTTCCGGACAAGGAGCACCTGAGTGAGCCTCCATGCCCTGCCGCGTGGCGCCAAACGCCGAAAAGCACGCGCTGAGGCTGAAAATGTCCAGCGCACCCGCTACGTAAAACTGCACTCAGTTCGCAATACCGGGACCTCCCCGCCGCCAAGCAACGAAGGGCCAGGCCAGGGCGAAGCGCCATGGGAGTACGCCGAGTCCGGCACCCGGACCTTTGCGTCAGCTCTGAGCGCGCCCGATAGGGGGGCTCCCGGTGCGATTGTCGTCCTCGAGCCCGCTGCAGCTCCTGAGTTCGGGCGCGCGGCCTTGGGCTATAACCGGCCTCAGGTAGACGCTTATGTTCAAGATTTGCGTGAGAGGCTTGCTGAGATGCGGGCCCGGGCCCGTCGGGCCGAGACGGAGCTCAGGAGGGTGCGCCCAGCTGAGCGGGACCGGGGAGCCCATCGAGTGTGGCAAGCCGAGGAAGCGTGATCGAACCGCTTGGGTAACCCACCAGCGGCGTTAACCGGAGCGTGCTGATATGAGCTTGGTAAATTGCGCCCCAAGGAGTTGGCTCGCCGTCGTAGTTGCTGACGAGGCTGTAAGGGCACCCCCAGACGTCCCAAGTCCACGCGAGGTACGAGATGTTGTGGATGTCCGCCCAGTCCAAAAAGCCGTCTGCGAAACCGCCACTGCAGCCGTTCTGGCCCACTTCGCCAGCGATCACCGGGATTGTTTTCGCGAGAGGAGCGTAGTTGGCGTTCCAGCAACTGGCCTGCGAGCAACCGGAAAAACTGTAGACGTGTATGCTTGCCACTTCTTGGTGTAGCGGGTCCCACGGGAGATCTGGGAGCCACCGAGAGACATCTCCAGCCCAGTCCACACCTTCGAGCACAATGGGTTGCGTTGCGCCGGTTGCTCGGACTGCATCGACAAGGGCCTGCATGCCGGCAGCGCGCCAAGCCGGTCCGGTTGAGCTCGCAGGGACCACGCAGCCGTCCAACCAGCACTGCCACGAAATATCGTGCGGCTCGTTGTACAGGTCGAACATTACCGCTGGGTCCGCTCGGAAAGCGGACGCTACCGAACGCCAAAAGGTGACCGAGTGGTCGGCATCGGCCATATTCTGTTGGCCAAGCGCGAGGGTACCGCCGGGGGCGGACCAATGCAGGTCCAGGATCGCGACGATGTGGTCCTCACCGAGCACTGACACGTATTGCTCGATCGCCCGCTGATACCGCTCGCCGCCCCATCGTCCCGAGACGCCGTTTATGCCCAACCAGCAGTCCTCGTTGAGAGGTACCCGCACGGCGTTTACGCCCCAGCTCGCCATGGCGGACACCGAGGTCGCGTCCGACGGCCCGTCGAAGATCCCCCAGCCTTCGGCGCATGCGTACTCGGTCCCACTTCGGTCGACTCCAACCAGTCGGACCGCTTGGCCCTCGTTGTTCACGAGGTCGTTACCCGAGACGTGGATGGCAAAATTTGGGGCGCCTGGGACTACTCCAGCTATCGCCCCGGTTGTTGCCTCGGTGCGAGGCGCCATATCCGCCCCGGTGCCAACCGCAGTTCCTTCCGCCGAGGCCGTTTTCGCAGTCACGACCAGGCCCATGAGGCCGGCTGCGAGCGCGCGACCTGATAGGCGAGCGAACCCTCTGCGACGTTGGCGTTCGCCATGGCTGTTCACCAGGTGTTGGCTCGTGACACCCCTCTCGCCACGCTCGCGGGACCTCCGCACCAACACTGTGTCGGCTCGAACGGGCTGTCCTTGAGGGCTTGCCAAGCACAATGGGAAATATCGACCTAAAGGAACTGTGGGAAACAGCCAACCGCGGCGCTCGCGGCACTCTGCGCGCCGCTTA
>DATJMJ010000156.1:0-10282 GCA_035508795.1 Acidimicrobiales bacterium | reverse complement strand
TGGACGCCTCGTAGGTGCCGCGGCCGCAGTGCCAGCCGGGATGCTCTGGCATCGTCCAGCAGTCCTGGAAGTGCTCCCCCTTCTCGACCCATTGGAGCTGGTAGCCCTCCCCGGCGCGGAGAAAGAACGACCAGGTCGCGTCGTCGGTTACCAACGGGCGCGCGAGCGGTGGCGGCCCTTCGTGAGCGACCACGACCCTCCATCTGGGCCCCGGGAAGACCGCGAGTTGGCCCGTCACAAGGTAAGTCGCCTCATAGTCCCCGCTCAGGCCTCCTTCGGCGAGGGCAAGCACCGCCGCCGGTGAAGGCGCGGCACCGGCAGCTTGCGCCATCTGGGTGGTGAAGCAGGCAAAGGCCACTGGGACCGCCGCTCCGGCGGCCCAACGGGTGAGACGGCCCAGCCTCATGACGAACTAACCCGGCCGACCGGTGCGCCGTTCCTGGCGGCGAGACCTTTGGACCTTGGGCAAGTGCTGCTCTGGGCAGGAGCCGGCGCCCGAGTGGGGCCGGCCGTGCTGTCCGCCTGTGCTTGACGAGCCCTCGGCCCGTTGGTCCCGGAACTTCGGTCGCGATAAGGAGGTTCTATCCAACATGAGGCTCTGGCGCCGTCCGCCCTTGGCTTGTGCTGTGTCGTTGTGCGTGGTCTGGGCCTGGTCGGTGCCGGTCGCTCCGCCCCGGTTGGCGGCCAGAGCAGCTTCCTCCCTCAACAGCGAGGTCAGCGCCGCATTGCACCAGCTGGTCGGGCAGCCAAAAAGCGCGTCCGCCCTCGCTCTTTATGTCCAAGGCATGGACGCCGCAATGGCTGAAGCCTTGGTGGCGGGAGCAAACCAAGCCCGTGCAACCTCGTCGTACCTGTTGCCCGACGGGACGGTCACCGAGGTGGCAGACGTCCGTCGGGCAGGTCCGGGGGCGACGTTCGACTTCTACATCTCCAACTCGAGCGCCCGCGGCTACACCCAGGAGTTCTTCGGGACAGCTGTGGCCGCTGGCGGGCGCTGGAGGCTTTCGTGGGTGACCGCCTGCATGCTGGTCGAGCAAGAGGGCGTGGTCTGCCCGGGCCCGCCTCCGGGGGTGAAGGCCACCGTCCCCTTGCCTTACTCGGTCACCGACGAGGAGTTCCTTGCCCGCCAGACCCCCGGCCTCCTCCGCCCCGGCACCCTCGCCATCGCGCCCAATGGCGACCTTTTGATCGAGGACACCTCCCGTGACCAGGTCCTCAGCCTCTCGCCCGCGGGCGTTATGAGCTCCTTCGCCGGCAACGGCATAGAAGGCTTCGCCGGCGACGGCGGGCCCGCCAGCTCGGCCGAAATAGCGGTGCAAGGGGGAGGCGGGCTGGCGGTCGCACCCGGCGGGACCACCTACATCGCCGACGGGGGGAACTGCCGTATCAGGGCGGTCAGCACCGGGGGCGTCATCAGCACCTTCGCTCACAACAGTGCCCTCTGCAACGTCGCCAGCATCGCCGTGTCCGCTAAAGGAGGCGTCTTCGTCGCCACCCCCTCCTACGTCGACGAGGTCTCACCCTCCGGCGCGGTCACCAGGGTGGCGGGCGCCCAGGGGTCGACCACGTCCGACCGCCCGGGTGTCAGCCCGGACAAGATCGTCTTCAGCCCCGGCGGGCTCGCGTTCGACGGTGCCGGCAACCTGGACATCTGGTCCTGGGAGCCGAGGACCATCTACCAACTGACGCCGAAGGGGACGATCCGTTCGGTGGGCGAGCCCGTGTACGCGACCCAGCTCGCTACTGCGCCGGACGGGACGGTCCTCTTCGGCTCGCATTTCGGTGGGTTGTACGAGGTCACCCAGAGCGGCGTGAAGCTTTACAACGCCTTGGCGCCGGGACAGGTACCGGGGTTGTCATGGCCCAGGTTGACGGCGTTCCAAGCCGACGGTGTTGCGGTTGCAGCCTCGGGCGAAGTGTTCGCTGTCAACTCGGCTGGCAACGGCTACGGCGCGGGCAACGCTTTGGTCGAGCTACCCCCACAAGCTCACGCCAGGGTCGTGGCCGTGCGCTCGGTGGGCGGGAGCTTCCCGGCGCTGGGCGCGCCCGGCTTCCCCGGCCAGGTCTACCCCCGGGCTCGGCCTGCCAGTGGGGGAGACCTGGTCTCGTGCCCGAGCATCGAGGGCCTCGAGCCCTTCGGCACCGCTGCCGTCGAAGCCGCCAGAGCCATCGCTGCCCAGTACAACTCAGACGACATGCTCGACCTGCAAGACACCGACCGTTCGTGGTGGGAGGGGGATTTTGATCTGCTGGGCACCCAAGCTGGCACGGGGAACACAGCCGTAGTCTCGGTCGGGCCCGCGTCCCGGGACACTTTTGCAGCCGCCGTCAGCGCTTCCTGCGGGCCCGAGCTCTTGCGCGACTCGCTCGTTGTCGACCTCGGGCCGTCGGCGGACTCGTTCGCGGTAGGTCATCTGTACTTCCTCGACCGCACCGGGCACCCGCTGGTCTATTTCGAAGCCTCGTGAGCTCAGCGGGGGGACATCCCTGGCGCTCCAGGACACAGTACGGCGCGCGTCCGCAAGCGGGAGCGTTCGGGGACACCGGCACCTCAGGCACCCGCTGCCTATCTGCTCCAGTCCATGGGCCAATCAAAATGGACAAGGGCGCAAGCGGTCATTGCTCAGCCGGCCGGAGTGACCCGGTACAGGGCGCTGAAGCGTCCGAGCGTGCTTGCACCTGCCGGAGGCGGGACCGGCGGGTCGAGGAGGAAAAACGACCCCTCCAGGGTCGTTCCTCTCCATGACGTGAGCGGCGAGAGGTAGAGGTACTTGGCAGAACCCGGATATCGGGCCCTCAGCGTCACCTCAGCGCTCAGCAGTCCCGAAGCCGGTCCCATGCGCACGACCAGTTGCTGGTCAAAGGCTGTCGGGACCGCGGCCCACAACCCGTCTGAGTCGTTGCCGATCATCCCGGAGCCGCCAAGCGTCTCAGAGACCTGGGCGATCTTCGGGCTCTCCCGGACGTGCCAGACCGGCGTCGCCTTCGGCCCGCGCAACATCCACACCACGCCGACCTTGCTTACGGGTCGCGGCTGGGCGTTCAGCCAAAGGACGTCGCCGGACCCGAGCATCCACTTCGCGAACCCGTCGTCGGGAAAATGGAAGACCGCACTCGCGTGTGTGGCCCCGGGAGCGACAAGGTACAGCGCCTCAGGCGAACCGGTCTGGCCCGATGGCGCCATCCACAGCCCCTCGTCGTTGTAGGCGAGGACCGCGTGCCAGATCTTGGGGACGCGCACCCGCTGGACGACGTCGCCTGTCGTGGCCGAGATGCGCAAGAGGTCGGCGCCGCCCGGGTTGTCCCAACCGTAGAGCCAGAGGTCGCCGCCGCCGTAGGTCCAGCTCGGCGCGCTGTCGCCCCACGCCAACGCGGGGAAGGTCATGACGACAGGGCCGAGCCTGTAGCCCGGCGACCGGGGTACGACATGGGCGATGCGCACCACCGCGCTTGGGCCGCCTGTGCTCGCCTTCAGGTCCTTGTCGACCCCGAACACCGGTAGCACCTCTTGGCCCTGCAACCTCGGGTCTGCGCAACTGCCCGACCGCCCGTCGCTCAACACGAGCGACGACGGCTCGACCGACGCCGAAAAACATGTGCTCGCGACCTCCGGATAGGTCGACTGGCTCGCTGAGCCATAGAGCAGGATGTGGTGCCCCGACACGGCGATCTCGGAGAACCTGTCGTTTTGGGAGAGGTCAACGCTCGCCACTCGCGCGATTGTCGCTGCCGACGCTGCATCTGTTCCGCCAACGAGGTACAAGGCTGAGCTTGCCGGCGCCTTCGCTGCGGCGGCGCTCGATATCGCTGGGGCTGTGGCGAGTTCAACCAGCAACACGGCCAGTCCGGCCGCTCGGCTGCGCCTTAGTTGTGACGGCAATGCAGGTTTCATGTCTGTACAACTCCGTTCGCCTGAGCGGACGTTCCGGTGCGGGTCGTCGCCCAGATGAAGGCAGCACAAGATCCTACGAGTCAAGGCGGCTATCGCCGCAGGGGCGACAGGCCTTCCCTATGTTGCTCCGGGAGGCAGTCCAGATCGGGGCCCGGGAAACGAGGTTTCCACCGACTCGGCGGCAGATGGCTGATATCTCCCGCTATGATCCTGCCCTTCGCTTCCTCCCATTTCAACAGCAGCGTGGGGTGATGACCGGGCTGCTTCCCGGATCAACCAGGCCGTCGAGCTCGCTCACGTCAATCACGTCGATCGGCCCAGCCGCAGAGAGGAGCGGGAGGTCCGCAGCGCGAGCTGCCACATCGGCTTTCGGCCGAAGCGGCCCATGCCGTAGCCGACGAGGAGGCTGATGAGCAGCATCGCCGCGTAGACCAAGAAGGCAAGAAGGCCGACCTCGGTCTGGCTGAGATGGAGGGAGGCCTGGATCGTCGGGAGCGCTGTGACGAGCAAATTGAAGTCGTATGAAGCAAGTGCCCACCCAGCGGTGGCGATCACTATCAAGAAGACGAGGTAACGGCGCGAGCCCGCGCTCTTGGAGCCGACCAAACGGTCGAGCAGCGGCCCTTCGTTATGATCGCGCCGGCCCGTCGTCACGTCGCTTCCTCCATGCTGCGCCAGACGAGCGAAGCGCTCTTTGGCCGGGCATTGAGGGACACGGGTTCCTTTCGTATCGACGACACATCGATGGCCCAATGGGTTTGCGCTGACACGGGAAGAACGGAGATTTGTGTACACGTACTTGATCTGCCGTCTACTCGATCTGCCATGGACCGCTCTGCCTCGCCCGTGAAGGCCTGGCGCTGCCGCGGAGGCCCGGGTTTGTGTACGCCGTACGTGTGGTATCAACCCGGACATTCGAAGGCGAACACGCGTCGTCGGGCACGACCGAACCAAACGGAACGAGCTTTCTGGGGTGATGGAGAATGAAGCAGATGGGTATGGGTCAGTCGAGGAGTGAGCCGCGGGCGCGCGGATGAGGAGTGCCCGATGGGGCGTCCTCGAGCAGACCTTACGAACTTGACTATGCAGCAACCTTCCCTTCGCTCTTTGGTTCCGGCTCCAGACCGGCGTCAGGGCACGACTGATGCTCCGCCACCACTGTCGTGGAACGAGCGGACGGCCGTCGGCCTGCGGTACCTGATGCTGACCGCCGTGCTCGTTGCGGCCGTTGGTGCAGGAGGGTGGTGGCTCTCCTGGCCACTGCTCACGAGCACCGTCGGGCCCACTGCCTATGTCTTCGCCACCCATCCGCACAGTGAGACGGCCCGGTTCCGCAACGCGGTCATCGGCCACGGAGTGGCGATCGGTATAGGCATCGCCGCGCTGGGTGTCTTCGGCCTCCTTAAGGCGCCCTCGGTAAGCGCTCTCGGCGCGCCGACGCCTCGCCAGATCGGGGCCGCAGCCGTGGCGGTCGGAGTGACCGTCTTCGCACTTGAGCTCCTCGGTTCCCACCATGCTCCGGCCGCGGCGACGACGGTCCTCGTCTCGACAGGGCTTGCGAAGCCCGGGGCGCCGCTCATCGGCCTTGTTGTCGGATTGGCGGTCGTGGTGGTGCTCGGCCCGCTCTGTGGGCACTGGCCCTTCGCTCGGGAAGAGGCAGCTCGCGAACAGGTCGTCATTGCACCGGCGAAGAACAAGTGAAGCACTCACCAAATCGGCGGGCCCGTCCAATCCGTCAAGACGGGTACGTCGATATCGGCGACTACGCGGTGCTCGGTGACGGGCGCACGGTGGCGCTCATCGCGCTCGACGGCCACATCGACTGGTGGCCGCTCCCGACGCTCGACGCGCCGCCGGTGCTCGCGGCGGTGCTCGACCCTGAACGGGGCGGCCACTTCGCACTTGCTCCCGAGGAGACCTTCGAGGTCGAACGGCGCTACCTTGACGGGACGAACGTGCTCGAGAGCGTCTTCACCACGAAGACGGGCTCCGCCCGCGTCACCAGTGCATTGAACTCCGGCTCGGCGGGGCGTCTTCCCTGGACCGAGCTGGCGCTGCGGGTCGAAGGCATAACCGGGTCGGTCGAGATGGCGTGGGAACTTGTGCCTGGCGACCGGTTCGGACAGGTGAGCCCGTGGACGACCCTCCGCGACGGCACGCCGGTCGCGATCGTCGGCGACCAGACGATCGCGGTGGTCCTCAGTGAAAAGCTCAGCGCCCAGACGGTGGCGCCTTCTCGAGCGCAGGGCTCATTTTGCGTCGTCGCGGGCGAGAGGGCACTCGTCGGCCTCGTCGCGACCGACCGGGAGCCCCTCTTCGTACCAACCGCCGGGGCGGTCGATGCTCGCCTTGACCGGTCCATCGGTTCCTGGCGCCATTGGAGCGCGCTCCTCGACAACTCGGGCGAGTGGCACGACGAGGTCGAGCGCTCGGCCCTTGCACTCAAGACCATCCTCGCCGAAGAGAGCGGGGCGATTGCTGCCGCGGCCACAACATCATTACCCGAGGCAATCGGTGGCGAGAAGAACTGGGACTACCGCTACGCCTGGATCCGAGACTCGTCCTTCGTCCTCGATGCCTTCATCAACCTCGGTCTGCACGAGGAGGTACACGGAGCAATGACGTGGCTCCTCGACGCGATCCATCGCAACGGCAAGGACTTAGCGATCTTCTACACGCTTGGCGGTGAGCTCGCCGAACAGTGCAGGGAGCTCGATGTCCCGGGCTACCGCCGGAGCCGGCCGGTGCGTGCGGGAAACGGTGCAGCCCGACAGACCCAGCTCGGTACCTACGGCGACCTGTTCGACACGGTGTACCGCTATGTGGGCGAGGGGCACTTCCTCGACCCGGCGACGGGGCAGCTGCTCGTCGGGCTTGCCAACCAGTGCTGTAACCAGTGGCGGCGCGAAGACTCAGGCATCTGGGAGCTCGAGTCCTTACGGCACTACACGATCTCGAAGATCGGCTGTTGGGTGGCGCTCGATCGGGCGGTGCAGCTCGCGGACCGCGGTCAGCTTGCCGGGGGCAACCCGGCACGATGGCGATATGAGGCCGGCGAGATCCGCTCGTTCATCGAGACCCGGTGCTGGTCGACGGACAAGCAGTCCTACACCTTCTACGCCGGCACGGATGAGCTCGACGCGGCGGTGCTCCTCGCCGGGCGCACGGGGTACGACCGAAGCCCCCGGCTGGCCTCGACGATCGACGCCATTGCTGCAGAGCTTGCAACGGGGCCCTACGTCTATCGCTACTCCGGAGCTGCGAAGGAAGAGGGCGCCTTTGTCGCCTGTACGTACTGGATGGTCGAGGCACTCGTGTACTGCGGTCGAATGGAAGCTGCTCGGCGTCTCATGGACGAGGCGTGGGTGCTGGCGAACGACGTCGGCATCCTCGCCGAGGAGATCGATCCGGCGAGCGGTAGCGCGCTCGGCAACCTACCGCAGGCGCTCTCGCATCTGGCACTCATCAACGCGGTCCACACCATCCGGCGCGCAGAACACGCCACATCGCAAGGGAAACGAGAGATTGAAGCGAGCTAGGGGACGTCGACGTACCGGCGACATCCGCGTCGGAAGGACCTTGGGCGTGCTCCGGCTGCTGTGGGCCGCGGCATTGATGATCTCGCCTCAGCGGGTGATCGTGCTGCTCGGCGGTGAGGACACGAGACAGAGCCGCTTCGTCGGACGGATCCTTGGTGCCCGACACCTCGTCCAGGGCGTCGCCGAGGTGGCTTTGTGGCCGAAAGGCCGCCGCATCGGCTCGCTCGTCGACTCCCTACACGCGGCAAGCGCGGCAGCGTTTGCGGGCCGTGATCCGCACTGGAGACGTGCAGCCGTGACGGATGCCGGTATCGCCGCGTCGTTCGCGGTGGCCGGCGCCGCTGTACGGCGGCCATAGACGGTTGGCGCGGGCTAAGCAAGCTCCTAAGCAACGATGGAGCGTTCGAGGTCGACCAACTGGCGCGATGGTTCCAAGCCGAGTTCCGCAAGAGCCGAACGTGCCCGTTTTACAACAGTGAGCGCCTCCCCGCGTCGGCCTTGCCGGAGGAGAGCGGTAGCCACGCTCAAGTACCTCGTGTCGTCGTAAGGGTCGAACTCGATAGTTCGCTCGACAACTCGCCTCAGTGCGTCGAGGTCACCCCTGCGCGCTGCATCGGTCGCGCACAAGTCGAGAAGGTCGAGCATCATTTGTTTGGCGTTCTGGCGAGGCTTTTCTGCCCAGTCCTCGTAAAGGTCATCGGGCAACACGTCGCCTTGATACCGGGCCATCGCGCCCCGCGCCACGGCCGCTGCGACCACGAGGTCCGTAGGTGCCAAGGCTCGCGCGCGGCGGCCCTCAGCCAGGAAATCGTTCAGATCGAGCCGTACGGCATCGTGCAACTTCAGGACCTCGCTTTCCCGTACCACAGCGTCGCCTGCTTTCGAGCGCAAGCGGCTCATCACTATACGGAGCCGGTTGCGCCCGGCAGCCCGGCCCGCCTCGGGCCAGAGCGCCTCGATGGCCTGTTCGGCATGTACTCGACCTCCGTTTACGGCGACGAACTTGAGCAGTTTCGCCTCTTGGCCGGAGCCCAATGGCACGCTCCGTCCTGCCTCGCTCAGCGCGAAGCACCCGAGGACCGCCAGTGAACGGGGGAGACTGCTGGCCTTGAGGGCGCTCGCGGCCGGCTGGCCAGTTTCGACTGCCAGGCCGATCAGTTGCTCAGCTACCGGACGCTCTACCACCAGTGGAAGTTGTGGCTGGCCCATCCTCGCTGCTTCCTCGAACGAACGGGCCGCAAGCGCGCCAGCTGAGACGTGGTCCCCGCGGCGCAATGCCGCGAAGGCGCGGAGAAGCGTGACCCGCCAGTGCTCCCGTTTGTCGATCGGCTGTTCGGAAGCCGCCACCAGGTCGGCTTCGGCCTGAGCGGGGTCGCCGTGCCTCGCCTCGAGGGCTGCCCCCGCGAGTGCCACGAGGTAGCCCGCGTCCTTGGGCTCCGACCTCGCCCGTCCCAGGTAGTCCCAGGCCAATGCCGTGTGGCCGACCCGGTCCAAGGCGTCAGCAGCATCCGCCAGGAAAGCAGACGACGCTTGCCCCCACCAGGCGTCGGCCCTGTGGACCTCCGCCTCCCGGACGTGGCGCAAAGTCGCCTCTGCGTCCCCGCCGTAGGACGCAAGGATCGCCAGGCACCAATTCGCGTAGGCGCGGAGGACGTCATCATCGAACTGCTCTGCCATCCGCATCATTTCCTGGGCGCTCGCCCTGCTCAGCTCCCCCAGGCCAAGTTCCGCAGCGACACGGGCGCGGAACCAAAGTAGGTACCCCCACCGCCGCGGCCGGTTTGCCACGAGCGTCAGCGACTCGTCAAGACGCGCCAGGGCAGCGGCGGCGCGCCCGTCTGCAAAGTCGGTCAACGTGGCGATCTCGCAGAGGACCTTCGCCCGTTCTGAGCGCATACCCAGTCGCTGGTACAAGTCTGCAGCCCGGCCTAGGCACTCTTCGCTCTCGGACAAAGCAGCGTCATCGCGCCGGCCCGCGAAATAAACCTTCGAGCGGAGAGCGCGAGCCAGAGCGTAATAGCAGCGGGCGCGCGTGTACTGCTCCGCTGCCGGCGCTGTCGCAAGGACTTCCCGGGCGACACGCTCGCATTCTTCGTACGCGAAGCGCCGTTCCATGTCGTTCACCTCCTCGGCGGCCGCCGCCCTTGCCAGCACCGCGTCACCCGTCCGGGCCGCGAGGTTGGCCGCGCGCCTCACAAGCGGAGCGCGCTTGTCGTGCCGGAACGCGATTGCGTGGCCCCTGGCTACCAACAACAAGACGTTTGGGTGGGCGTTGACCTCCTCGTCGGGCAGCTGCTCGAAGACCGCCTGCAGCTCGAGCCCGTCGATCCCCTCCGCTTCTTCTGGCCCGGTCGCGGCAAGTACCGCGGCGGCTTCGCCCGGGTCACCGGAGGCGATCAGTAACTGCAGCGCCGCCCCCAGCTCTCCCCGGCTCTTGTAGTGGTCGGCGACCGGCCGCATCGCCTCCCCGCTGCTTGAAGCGAAACGCGCCAAGTGATCTCGGACCGGCCCTGGAAGTTCCCACCAGGTGCCTTGTGACGGGCTGAACGGCACCCCCGCGCTAAGAGCGCGGTCGAAAAACCCATCTTCACCAGCGACGAAGTCGACAACCTCGCGATCAAGGAGCGGGAGCCGGGCGACCTGCGCCAACTGCTCCCGCCCCCGCGGACCGAGCGACGAAAGGGGCTCCTCCAGGATCGCCGCCAAGGCGTCGACGGCGCGGCCCTGAGCCGTGACCGAGGCTGCCACGACCTCAGCCGATTCCCCGGTGCGCGCTGCCCTGGCGACGGCGAGGACGGTTGCGGCCGTCCATCCTCCGGTGAGGCTCGTCAGGGCCCTCGCCCCTTCCGCG
>DATJMJ010000155.1:0-5945 GCA_035508795.1 Acidimicrobiales bacterium | reverse complement strand
AGCTTGAGGTCGAGGGCGCCGAGCGGCTCGTCGAGCAGGAGCACTTCGGGCCGGTTGACAATGGCGCGTGCAAGTGCGACCCGCTGCCGCTGACCGCCTGAAAGCTGGGCGGGTTTGCGGCCGCCGAGCCCTGAGAGCCGGACCATGTCGAGCGCTTCTTCGGCGCGCTTCTTGCGCTCCGCAGGGGCCAGCTTGCGGATCTTCAGCCCGTACTCGACGTTTTGCATGACGGTCATGTGAGGGAAGAGAGCGTAGTCCTGGAAAACTGTGTTCACGTCCCGTGCGTAGGGGGGCTGCATGGTGACGTCTGCTCCCCCAAGCTCGACGACCCCGCTGTCCGGGCGCTCAAAGCCGCCTATCACACGCAAAAGTGTCGTTTTCCCTGACCCCGACGGACCGAGCAGAGTGAAGAACTCTCCTTCTGCCACTTCGAGATGTATACCGTCGGCGGCAATCACCTGCCCGTAGCTCTTATAGAGGTCGGTGAGGCGCACGGCCCATCTCGTCTCCCCTTGGCCGGCGGGCGGCCGGACCTGCGCCGCAGGTTGGCTCAAGCCGGACTTTACCCTCACTGCGTTGTACGTTAGCTTTGCTGCCCCGGGCGCAACGGCCGGTGGCCCGTGCCCGCTCGACGTCCGCTTTGACCAGGCGGAACGCTACCCCGGGCCTTCCCAGCCCGGATTTTCCGCCTCGCTTCCCCCCACGCTGGGAGGTTGTACGGCACGCCGGCGTGAACCGGCTAAGGGTAGAGAGAATCCTCGCTCTCGAGCCAGTCGTCGAGGGTCGGCCCGGCGATGCGGGCCGCCGGGCCAGGCAACAGTGCTCCCCCCTGGAGCGCCCGGCCGGCTTCTCCACGAATGCTAAAGGGGAAAACGACCGTCCTCTTGCCGCTCCGCCTCATGACATATTGCGCTACGTCGGGCATGTAGTGCTGCTCGGGCCCGGCCAGTTCCACGTGGCCGGCCTCTCGTGTTGCCGTAGCGACCTCGACCAGGACCTCACCGACCGTCCGGGCCGCGACCGGCTGCGAGCGCATACGGGGCATGAGGGCGACCGGGCCGAAACGAGTGCGGGAGAGCACCTGAGCCGCTAGCTCGTAAAACTGAGTTGCCCGTACGATGGCTACGGGCAAGGGCCCCTCGAGCGTCGCTGCCTCGTGGGCCAACTTTGCCTTGTAGTAGCCCAAGGGAGCGCGGTCGATGCCGACGATGGAAAGCAGCACCAACATGCGGGCCCCCTTTTGTGACCCAACCTCTTGCAGGCGCCGGGCCGAAGTCGTAAAGAACGCTTCGGCTTTGCGCCGGTCCCAGGTGCGCAGGCCGGCGGCGTCGATGATGACGTCCACGCCTTCGAGCGCGGCTTCGAGACCGGAGCCGGTCACCAAGTCGACGCCGGTAGCCCGGCTGATCGGCACGGTTTCGTGACCGTTTGCCTTGGCAGACATGAGCGCGTAACTTCCCGCCGTACCAGTACCTCCGGCGACAGCGACCCGCATTTACAGCCCTCCGTGCCCTCAATTGCGTGCCCGGGCCAGGCACTCGGCGCTAGGACTGCACGGCGTCGCGCGTCATTCGGGGAGGAAAGGCATGACCTCTTCAGCTACCAGGCGAAGGTGGTCGTGGTCGGAGAGGTCGAGCACCTGCAGGTACATCCGCTGCACTCCTGCGTTCGCGAAAGTCCCGAGCCGCTCGAGCACCTCGGCAGGCGAACCAGCCAACGCGTTTTCGCGCAGCTCCGAAGGATCCCGCCCGATCGCCTTGGCTCGCCGGGCCACGTCCTGTTCCGACCGGCCGCAACAGATCGTTTGTCCTGAGGACCACACGAGGCTCCCTGGGTCGCGCCCCAACGCTTCACATGCAGCCCGCACCGATGCGTACGCAGCCTTGGCAATCTCAGCAGAGACGAACGAGATGTTGAACTCGTCTGCGAACGTGGCAGCGAGCCTCGCGTTGCGCCTGCCCCCCCGGCCCCCGATGATGACCGGAGGATGAGGTTGTTGGAACGTCCTCAACGGCTCCGTCTCGAGCCGCACCTTGCAGGTAAGCCCGGCATGCTCGAAGATCCCACCGGCGCCCGCAGACCACACCCCGTGGAGGATGGCGAGCTGGTCCTCGAGCAGGTCGTAACGCCGGCTGAGGGAGGGGAACTCGAGGCCGTAGGCATGGTATTCCTCCTCGTACCAACCTGCGCCCAAGCCGACCTCGAGACGGCCTTGGCTCATGTGGTCGACTCCGGCCACCAAAACGGGGAAAGTGCCGACGGCGCGGAAGGTAGCCGGGGTGACCAGCGTCCCGAGCCGGACCGAACGAGTGTCGCGTGCGAGACCGGCGAGGGTGACCCAAGCGTCGGTGGAGGCGGGCAAGCCGCTCGCTTCGCCCATTCTGAGGTAGTGGTCGGACCGGAAGAAGCCGCCGAAGCCGGCGTCTTCGGTCACAAGAGCGGCTGCCAGCAGTTGTTGGTACGACGCCCCCTGCTGAGGTTCGGTGAATATCCGCAAGTCCACGGCGCAACCCTACCCAACACGGGTAACCCGCCTGGCTTTGCTCCATGGTCCGCCGCCGGCAGCACACTTGTATAGTTGCGGCCGAGGGCCGCTGAATGTACTGCCTACCGCCCTACCACGTCCCGCGCCCACGCCTGGTAGAGGCCTGTACCGCTCATCCGGTCGTCGTCGCGGAGGCCGCCGGGGGTTATGGCAAGAGCGTCCTCGGCGCCGAACTGGTGGCGGCGTGGTGTGCGGTCGGCATAGAAGTCCAGCTCGACCATCCGGGCACAGAAGCCAAGCTTTTTGCGTCCCGGCTGCGGGCAGCCGTGCTCGAGGCAGGCTTCACCGGTGCAGCCGCCACGGCTATGGAGTCGGGGAGCGACCCCACCGCAGCCGTCGATGCCGTCGTGAGCGCGCTCGCCAAGGAACGTTGTGCCTTTGTGATCGACGACGCGCACAACGCCGCTCCCGACGCCGCCGCGCTCATCGAGCACATGGCTTCGCGCCTGAGGCCCGGGCAACGCCTCGTGGTACTGGCACGCAACCTGCCCCAGGGCGCTGAGCGCCTCCGCCGTGCCGAGTACTTCCAGCTGGTCGCGAGCGACCTTTCGCTGGACGTCGACGAGACGCTGGAGCTGTGCCGCTCGGGCTTCGGCCTGGCGGTGAGCGCCGACGGCGCCCGGGCGCTCGCGGGCGCGACCGGGGGTTGGACCGCAGCGACAGTGCTCGCGCTGGCGCGGGCGGCCCGCACGGGCGAGACTGCCGAGCACATCGCCGCCACTGCGGTCGTCCATGGCCAGTCTGCCGGGGCCGTCGCCGCCATATTGGGAGAAGCCTTGGCCACCCTCGGCAAACCAGGTGCGGCGAAGCTTGCTCAGGTCGCGCGTCTTCCCCTGCTCGACAACGAAGTGGCCGACGCGGCCGTGGGCGAGGAAGGCTTCTTCCAGCGGGCATTGCACGCCGGGGCTCCGTTTGCCCCCGGGCGAGGGCAGTGGTGGGACCTCCCCGGGCCGGTCCGCGACCACCTCGCAACTTTGTCCCCGGTAAACAGCACGGCGATGCGGCGGGCGGCCGAGGACTACCGGCGTCGTGGCGAGCTCGGCGTCGCCGTACAGCTGCTGTTGCAGTTCGGCCTGGTCGGCGATGCCGCCTCACTCCTTATCGAGACAACTCCCGAGGAAACGGAGGCGCTCGACGGGTTGGTGCTGCAGGCGATTTTCGACCAGATGCCGGAGGACGTGGTGGACGCCAACCCGAGGCTGCTCATGGTCGTCGCTCGTGGGCACGGCCGCGAGTTCCAATATGCCCGCCGGGCTGAGCTCCTGGAACGGGCCGACCGCCTGGCCGGCAGGACCGGTGATGCCGTCCTTGCTCGATGGGTCGCCTGCGAGCGGCTCAACGACCTGTCCCGGCAGCTCGCTTACGAGGAGTGCATCACCAGCGCCCGCCATTTGCTCGAAACTGCCGGCCCTGAAGAGAGCTACACGCGGGCGCGCGCTTACCAGTTCCTCGGCATCGCGTTGACGGCCCGCCGCGGGGACGGGCACCTCTACGAGGCCGCGCTGGCAGAAGCAGAGGACTGCTTTGCGCGCGCCTACGACCTCTACCGCTCCGCAGGCATGCGCTCGGCCCTGGCGGTTGTCGTGCCGTACTGGGCAATGCTGGTCGAGTTCGCCCGCGGACAGGCCGCCCAGGCCATGGCCCGGATCGAGGAGGCGATGTCGCAGGTAGCCGACCGTCCCAGGCGGTGGGCCTACCTCATGGTTTGGAGGGCGTGGCTGGCGGCAGAACTGGGGCTTGACGACCTCTGCCAGGCCAGTGCCGCCGAAGTCTTCCGGGTCGCCGAGGAGCTCGACAGTGACACGTTGTGGTCACAGGGCCACTGGAAGCTCGCGATACTGGCGTCCTACCGGGGCGATGCCGCCATGACCCTGCACCACCTCCGCCAGGCCGAGGCGCGCAAAGGTAGCTGGTGGGGACCGGGGTCGGGCGATTTCCTGGCCCAAGCGGCCGACCTCTTGGACCGCGTGGGGCACGTCCCCCTGGCGAGGGAGTACCTGGGACGCGTCAAGGCCGAACCAAAGGACGCCGGCCACCTTGTAAAGCTCGCCGAAGCTGCCCTGGAGGCGAGGCACGGCGACCCCCTCTCTGCGGAGGCGCTCTTGACCGGGCTGGCCGAGACGCCCATCGACCCGTGCGAGTACTGGCGGGTCACCCTGCTGCGGGCATATGCCGCTTTCCGCCGGGGCGAGGACACCAAAGCCGGCACGCTGGCGGCCCAGTCGTTCGAGCAGGCGGCGCGGCTCGGCCAGCACGAGCTGCCCCTCATACGCGAGCGCGCTCTCACAGAGCAATTGATCGGCCTCGCCATCGCCACGGGGCAACCGGCTGCCCTCGCGCTCAAAGCGACGTCGCTGCCGGTGGCGCTGGCTGTGCTCGGGCGTTTCGAGCTCACCGTTGCCGGCAGGCCGCTCGCGCTGGGTTTTGGGCAGGAGGCCCGTTTGCTCAAGCTGGTGGCGACATCGGGCGGCCAGCTCCACAGCGAGCAAGCGATCGAGACTTTGTGGCCCGAGGTCGGCCGCGCCGCCGGCCGCCACCGCCTGCGCACCGTCCTCAACAGGCTGCGGCGCCTCGCGGGCGACGTAGTGCTGCGCCAAGGTGAGATGTTGGCGGTCAACGAGGCGGTGAGGGTGGACCTCGACGACTTCTTGGAAGAGGCAGCCCGAGCGAGAGCACTTGCTTCTTCGGGCTCGGAGATGGCGGCGGCGATCGCAAAGGGTGCGATGGCCATCTACCGCGGCGAGGTGCTCCCGGAGGACAGGTACGAAGACTGGGCCGAGAAAGCTCGCCAAAAAGCACGGGTTGCGATGCTCGAGCTCCTCGACCTGTGCGCCGGCGACGCCGCCAAACGGGGCGACCTCGACGAACTGCGCCGCACCGTCGAGAGGACGATCGAGTTGGCCCCTTATGACGACGTGCGCTACCTGCGAGCAGCCGGGGCGCTGCTGCAGCAGGGCCGGCGTGGCGAGGCGCTCTCGGTCGTCGACCGCGCACGTTCGGCGTTCGCCGAGATCGGGTTGGAGCCGCCGGCACCCTTGCTCGACCTCGAGCGATCGATCGTCGCATGAACTGTTCGCCGGCGGACGCTGTCCCGGTAGCCCGTCGTGGCCCCGCAGGCAGCGGCTGGTAGCTTTTCGCAAAAAGCGAAAGGAAACGAAATGGGCCTAATGGACAAGGTGAAGCAAAGTGCTGAGCAGGCTCTCAGCAAAGCCCAGCAGGGCGTCAACCAGGGCAAGGCCAAGATCGACAGCGCGCAGGCGCGCCGCCAGTGGGACGGGTTGCTGCGCAATCTGGGAGCGGCCGTATACGCCGAGCAACGCCAAGGCGGCTCGAGCGCCGATGTCGCCACGGCTCTGGCGGCACTCGACCAGCACGCCGCGGAGCACGGGGCGATCGGCAC
>DATJMJ010000154.1:0-9987 GCA_035508795.1 Acidimicrobiales bacterium | reverse complement strand
ATCCTCGTGAGCTGGGTGGCGAGGGCGGCGTCGGGGCCATCGGCCCCAAGCGCGAGGTGCCGCCACCGTAGTTCGTCCTCGGTCACGACGGCGCCCAGGGCCCGGTGCATCGAGCGCCGGGCCTCCGGCGTCGACTGCGCCAGCACAGCTGCGGCCAGCAGCGGGTGCGCCGCCCGCACCCGATCGCGCTCGATGGTGACGACGGCGGCGTCGCGTACCTGGTCCAGCGCTATGGCGCCTACAAGGGCCACGAGTTGGGGCCGGGGCACCCCAGGGGACAACGCCGCTACAAGGAGCGCATCGGCAGCCGGTGCCGGAAGGGATGCCACCCGGGCAGCGACCGCCTCTTCGACGAGCTCTGGGACCGGGAGGTCCTCGCCGACCTCGGAAGGGCCGCGCCGGGCGAGCAGCCGGGCAATTTCCAGCGCGAACAGGCAGTTGCCACCGCTCGTTTCGTAAACCTGGCGGAGCACGCGCCGGGGGAGTGGAGCATTTTCGCCCTGGGACAGCACGGCGCGGATGGCCCCGAAGCTCAGCCCGGCGAGTTTGGCCGAGGCGACTTCGAGGGTAGGGAACACTTGTTCGAGCCGGCTCGTGGCTTCAGCTCTTCGCGTCAGGAGGAACTTCACCGGTTCGCCGCTCAGGCGGCGGGCCGCGAAGCCGATCGCGGCGCAAGAGGCCTCGTCGAGCCATTGGGCGTCGTCAAGCGCGAGGAGCAGGCCCGTCGGTCGTGCCAAGGCGCGGAGCACCCCGAGGAGCCCGGTCCCCAGGGCCAGGTGGCTCTGGGGCTGGGCGTCGGGCTCGGCCCGCAGTACTGCGGCCTCGAGCGCCCGGCGCTGCGGCGCCGGCAGAGCGCCGAGCTCGCTGTCGACGCTCTCGAGCAGGTCCGACAGGCCTGCGAACGAGAGCTGCGATTCGGCCTCGGCAGCCCGTGCCGACAGCACTCTTAGCCCAGTACTGGTCGCGAGCTCGAGCGCCGCCCGCCATAGCGTTGTCTTGCCGATCCCGGGCGGCCCGCTCACCACAAAGGCGCGCGCCGAGCCGGCCTCGAGGAACTCGCGCAGGGCCGTCAGCTCCTGTTCCCTGCCGAGTATTGCCGCCCCCTGCTGCTGCGCCAGCGCTCTTATCACCAGGCGCTACCTGGCGTCAGGGACGCGGGTGCTCCGCCCCGTGCCGCCGACCTGTTCCCTTCCCGAAGGCTCACCGGGTCACGCTCGCTGGCCGTTGACTTCTCGTTTGCGGGCCTGATCAGCAGGTGAGGCAAGTCGCCCGGGGTGTTGCCTGGCGTTGACGCGGCCCGATGCCGGCCGATTGTACTTAGCCCGAGGTCAGGCTCGCCCGACCGATCGCTCGAGCCGCCGTCTATGTCATGAGAACGTTGACGGCGAGCAGGCATGAAATCACGCACAGTCCTCGAGCGCACCGCGACTCGCGCGGGCAGTAGTTGTCAGCGACGAGCTCCGCGAGTCAGCTGACCAAAATGGCTCCTTTGCTGAGGGCGAGGGGCGACGAGTTTGGCAAGGGAGTGGGCTGGGGTGAGACCGGGGTGTACGTGATAGTGACCCCGAAAGACGCCGGAGCGTTCTTGGCGGCAGCGTTGGCGGTGGCCTTGTAGCTAACCCCGGACTTGGCCAGCGCCCAGCCCCCGTGGCCCTTGTTGAGAGAGCTCTCCCACCAGTAGAGGCTGCCCGTACCCCCGAGCAGGCCTTGGGTGGCGCTCGTCTTGCCGTAGCTGGTGACGTTCGCCTGCAACATCCACTTGCCCGGGGTCACCACGTCGAGCTCGCCGACGTAGCTCGTCTTGGAGTGAGGTGCCAGGGAGACGACGAAGCCGAAGTTGGTCGCACCAAGGCCATTCACGTTGTACCAGCCGTAGCCGAAAGCGAGTTGCCCCGGTACCGTGACAGCCAAGGAGCCCGTGGTCGTGGCGGCGGGGCAGCTGACCGCCCCGACCGTTGCGCCCGCGTAGCTGGCAGTGATCGCGTAGACACCGTCCTGCCAGCCGGTCGTGCTCACGCTCGCTCCGGCGACGGCCCCAGTCGAGGTGGAACTGACGGGGTTGCCCAGGTTATAGGTTATGGCCTGGTCGTTCAGGGGGTTGACAGAGAGGCTGAAGCTGATCGCTTGGCTGGCCACGCAGGCAGGGTTGCTCGAGCCGAGCGTAGCGGTGGGGACGAAGCTGGACGAGACGCCAACCTGGCTCGGCCCGTTGTAGCTGAGCGACTCAGAAGTGGCCGTGCAGGCCGCCGCCCCGGCGGCGCTCGTAGTCCCCGATGGGCACGGCTTGGGGCTCGTGTTCCCCGTCCCGGCGTCGTAGTCCCCAGCCGGCGTGGTGGTGCACGATGCCTGGCCGGCCGAGGCGTTATAGGTGCCGGACGGGCACGGTGTGGTGGTTGTGTTCCCCGTCCC
The DNA here is from genome assembly GCA_035508795.1 of Acidimicrobiales bacterium. Classification (GTDB taxonomy): domain Bacteria; phylum Actinomycetota; class Acidimicrobiia; order Acidimicrobiales; family Palsa-688; genus DATJMJ01. The sequence continues at coordinate 7,578 of DATJMJ010000154.1, read as the reverse complement.
GGCGTCGTAGTCCCCAGCCGGCGTGGTGGTACAGGGTGCGGCACCACTCGCGCTGTACGAGCCGGCTGGGCAGGCGATGTGGGCCGGCGTGTAGACGTGCGAGGCGCCTCGGAAGGAGGTCGCCCCGGGCCCGCCCACCAACACTGTTCCCGCATCGGACGACACCGCAACCGACCAACCCAGTTGCTCGCTCACGCCGCCGATGAGGGTGGACGCCGGGGTTGTCAACCAAGCGCCGGCGGGGGCGTCGTAGAGGAAGGCCGCGCCGTTGCCCGAGTTGGCGCCTGGAGCGCCCACCAGGGCTGTTTCCCCGTCGTTCGACAGTGCCACCGAGTTGCCGAAATCCTCGCCCCCGCCCCCGCTAAAAGTGGCGGTCGGAGAGGGGTTCGTCGCCCAGGTGCCCGAAGCCGTGTAGACATAGGCCGCGCCGTTGCCCGAGCTGGCTCCCGGGGCGCCGACGAGAGCGGTCTCCCCGTCGCCCGACAGTGCGACCGAGTACCCCAGTTCCGCGCCCGCGCTCCCGCTGACCATGGCCGCTGGAGTTGTCGACCAGCTCCCGCCGGGACCCGTATAGACGTAGGCAGCGCCGCTGCCTGAGCCGGCCCCGTACGCACCTATGAGCGCGGTCGCCCCGTCGCCCGACAGTGCGACCGAGTACCCCAGTTCCGCGCCTGCGCTCCCGCTGAACGTGGCGACCGGAGTTGTCGACCAGGTGCCGCCGTTGACCGTGTATATATAGGCGGCGCCACTGCCCGAACCGGCTCCCGGAGCACCCACAAGGGCCGTCTCACCGTCGGCTGAAAGCGCTACGGCATTGCCGAGGTCAGCTGCCTGGCCACCGGTGAAGCTCGCCGCAGCGACGCTGTAAACCAGGGCCGCACCATCCCCCGAGTTCGCAGCGAACGCGCCCACCAGGACCGTCTCCCCGTCGCCCGATAGCGCCACCGAGTCGCCGAGAGCCTCGCCCCCGCTCCCGTTGAACGTGGCGACCGGCGCGGGGGTTGCCGGCCAGGTGCCCCCAGAGGCGCTATAGACATAGGCGGCACCGTCGCCGTTCTCGTTGGCGGCGCCGACGAGCGCCGTCTCCCCATCGGCCGACAGAGCGACCGAAAAGCCGAGGAACTCGCCCCCGGCCCCGTTGATGGTGGCGACCGGCGCCGGGGTTGACGACCAGGTGCCCCCAGAGGCGGTATAGACGTAGGCTGCGCCGCCCTCTGAGTTTGCGTCGCGCGCTCCCACCAGGGCCGTCTGCCCGTCGCCCGATAACGCCACTGAATAGCCCAGCGAGTCGCCGCTGGCCCCGGTGAAGGTGGCGACGGGGGAGGGGCTCGTTGCCCAGGTACCTCCGGAGGCGGTATAGACGTAAGCGGCGCCGGCATTGCCCGAGCCGGCGTTGGCCGCGCCCACCAGCGCCGTCTCCCCGTCGCTCGAGATCGATACCGAGCCGCCGAGAGCCTCGTTGCCGCTCCCGGCGAAGGTGGCGACCGGCGTTGTAGACCAGGTGCCGCCGGGAGCGCTGTAGACGTAGGCGGCGCCGCCCGAGCCGGCTGCGGGGGCACCCACGAGGGCCATCCCCCCGTTGCCGGACAGCGAGACCGAAAAGCCGAGTTCCTCTCCCCCCGTGCCGTTGAAAGTGGCGGCCGGCGCCGGGTCCCCCGTCCAGGTGCCCCCAGAGGCGCTATATACGAAGGCGGCCCCGTTACCGCCGGGGGCGGCCCCGTAGGTGCCCACCAGGGCGGTCTCCCCGTTGCCCGATAACGCCACCGACCACCCGAGCTCCTCGGTCCCCGTCCCGTTGAACGTGGCGGCCGGAGTTGTCGACCAGGTGCCGGCGGCAGAGGTATAGACGTAGGCGGCGCCGGCATTCGAGTTGAGGTTCGGCGCGCCCACAAGCGCCGTCCCCCCGTCGCTCGACAGTGCCACCGAGGTACCGAGAGCCCCGCCAGCGCCCGAGGGCCCGTTGAAGGTGGCGGCTGGGTTCGTGGAAGGTGCGATATAGGGGTCGAGCGTCACTGGGTACACGGCACCGGCATCACGCACGACAAGCTCCAGGTGGCCTTTTTCCGCCACAATGCGGGCCGGGAGGACTCTCCCCTTCGCGTCGGTGGCCCGTAGGCCTCCATAGCCGACGAGCGCTCCCCGGGGCCCTGAGATGGTGACGGCCCGCCGGTCCTGGGCGCTGAGGCGTACGTTCCCCAGGTAGGCAAGGCTGATAGCAAAGCTCTGCCCAGGCCCGGCTGGCCTGTTCCGCAACGTAAATCCCTGCTCAAAGCCTGAGCTACGGTCCTGGTACCACACGTCTAGGCCATGGCCGAGCGCCTCGGTAGTCCTGGTGCCCCCGAAAACGAACGGCCCCTGGGAGAGGGGCTCTCGCCCTGACCGCCCGATCGAGACTGGCTCGAGGCCGAAGCGGCCACCGCCGTTGGCGAGCGAGAACCAGGCAGTGCCGTAGGTGCCCCATTGCAAGCTGAGCCCCGAGGGCGAGCTCTCCGGAACTGCCGAGAGGGTCTTGTCAATGGCCGCCTGTAAGCCGGTGGGGACATGGGACGCCTTGACTGCCGAAGGAGGGGCAAGTCGACCCGCTCCCGGGCCGGGCACGGGGACATGGGCCACCGTCGATGCGAAACTGGCTGCGACACTGCCCAGGAGCACCAAGGCCATCACCGCTGAGGCCCGTCCGGCGATGCGCAGAGTGGTCGCTCCAGTCGCCCGCTGAACGGGTCGAGACGCGGTCTTGGGCATAAAGGTCCCGGCAGGCCACTTGGTAGCAGATGTTGGGCCGGCCAGCATCTTTAGCCCTGGCGAGGAAGGTCGTGCGAGCCTGCAGAAAGGTGATCGGGAGAGGGCGGGCATGGTGGCTCCTTGGTCGCGTCCGTGCTGTGCTTCGGTTCCCGTGGGGAAAATACGGGCCGCCCCGTCGCCGTTCAATCCCTGAAATTGGGGTTTAATCGCCTAGGCCGGACGCCCGCCGGACGGGCGTGGGACACCTGCCCTTGGCCGTGCCGCAAGCGCTCCCCGGACCGCCAACCGCGGGTCGGGGCCTCGCCATCGTGGGTCGGGCATCTTGACGGGCCGCCTTGTTGGGAGCTGCCTGCGAGGCTCCCTTCAGCAGGGCGGCCGATATTAGGGGCGTTGGTCTGAAATGCCCGGAAACCCTTGTAGGTCAACGCATAAGGCCGATCTGCTCGCACTCGAAGATCGACCGATCGGCGGTATTTTGTATGCCATCTCGTCGACCTAACGGATCTGGTTGACTGAAGGCTTCGGGGCCCCGTCGTCAGCAGGGCATGAGCCCAGAAGGCCAAGGTGCCAGTGGCCGAACCCACGCAACCCGCAGATCGAATGGTGGTGTGCTACTTCATTGTTTCCGGCGATGTGGAGCGCTCCCGACGCTTCTATACCGAGGTGCTGGGCGGCAAGGTCGTCTTCGGCCCCGAGCCGACCAATGTCGCTCTCGCCAACAGTTTCATCGTCATCAACGCCGGCGGAGGCCCCACAGACGACAAGCCCATGGTCACCCTTGAAACGCCGAGCGACCCTGACCGAGTCAGCAGCTTCCTCAATATCCGGGTCCCCGACATCCACGCCGTGTACACCGAATGGAGCGCCCGAGGGGCGCAGTTCCTGACGCCGCCAAAGCAGCACCGGTATGAGATCCGTTGCTACATCCGAGATCCCGACGGTTACATCATCGAGGTCGGTCAAACTACCGACCCTCGAGGAGACTGGTTGCCCGCCGACTGGCAGGACGTCAACCACGCCCGCCAATGCGACTGAACCCGCCAGGGAGGACGGACGCCTGGGAGTCGAACTGCATCCAGGTGGGCCCTGACTTCGTACGGGAGTTCCCAGGCGCGAGCGGCACCGCGACGGAGTGCTATGCGAACATCATCCGCACCGGCGATCGCTTGATAAGTCTGCACGACCACCAGGTGTGGGACGGCTACCGCGGTGCAGAGCTCGATCGTGGAGCATGCAGAGGACCCCGTCGATCGCGATGCCAAGCGAGTGCGGCCGGCCCGCCGGGACGAGCGAAAACCCAACAGTTAGATGGTTTCGCCCAGCAAATCCACCACTCTGGCGACGGACTGATCGGCTGGCCCGCTCCCGCCTCACACCTGGCCACTGCCTTCCTGCCTATGCCGCCTGGCACGCTGGCCCAGGTGTTGGTGCCCTGGGGTATGGACGGGCGCGCTGCCTGCAATACCTCCACGTCAGCAGCCATCACCGAAGGCGTTGGCCTGCGCAACCATCACGACATGGTTGGTGGCGTCACTTGCACGTAGCGTCTGAGTGGGGGTTCACATCGACGGGGGGACTTCAACGATCTCCGACTGGCGGCTCGTATTGTGGGGACGGCAATGACGTAAGCGTGAGAGGCTCGGTACGTGACACAAATCCCCCCGGACGATACCGTCAGGCAAGATCTTGCACTCGGCAAGGCTGTCGACGAAATCGCCGCTCATCTCATTGCAGAAGGCGTACATCCCATCCCTACAATCAAGGCGCTGCTGAGCGGTACCGGCATCTCGCTCCGTGAAGCGAAGACCTACGTCGACCACAGCCTGAGCGTCGATGTGCAAAAGGCTAACGAAAGACTCCGCGACCTGGCCGAGGCGGTCCTAAGCGCCGCTCAGACCATTGATGAGGCTCGGTGCACGGGAGTGCCCCCGGCTGTCCGGCCGACGTTGGAGCTTTCGTCGTCTATCTGACCGATCCGGGCCAGGGGTCCCATGCAGTACCGCCTCTTGTCATTGAGGGGACTTGCCGGAGGCACCGAAAGCGCGTCGAAGAGCACGCTCGCCGTTCCTCCTTCGGTTGGCTCCAACCGGGTCTGGTTCCGGCGGGGCAGGTGCTCGACATGCTGGAATGGTTCTACGGCGATTCCGGCCTCAGCGCAGGACCAAGGGGTCTGAGCGTCGGGACAAGCCATCTTTAGGACATTTAGCGACGCTTCGGCCCGCCGACCTATCCGTCGATAGCTCTCTTGTGGGCGTAGCCGAAATCGAGTCCCTCGTTCACCGGGGCAGGGGCCTCGCGCTAGCCGGGGGGCTGTGCGGAGGCTTCGGCATTCTGATTACGCGTGGCGAGTATCGGGAGCGACGTGGTGGGCCCAGGTGGGCCGCGAGGTACAACCGGGCGCACTTCGACGCTCTGAAGGGCGTCTCGCCCTTGATGTTTGCGGCAGGCGTCGTCGGCTCTGGGCCGACGTACGCTCTCAGGTGAGCAGCGAGCTTGGCCGCCAAGAACGCCGGCACCTCGATTACGCGCTTGTCGGCGTCGCTCTTCGGCGGGCCGACCTCGCGCTCGCCGCCGTGCAAGTTCTGCGCCTGCTTCGTCACGCTGAACGCTCCTGACGAGCTGTCGGTCGGGTCGAAGAGGACGCCGTCCAAAGCCCCAGGCGGGCCGGTCTGTGGTAAGTAGGCGTGTACAGCCGTCCCGCTGTCGAACTCGATGTAGTTGGAGCTGGTCGAGCCAACGATGAAAATGCCGCCCGTCGAGGCATAGACGGAGTTGTAGTCGTCCTTCAGGAGCGCCTGGGCCGGCCCGACACTTGTTGAGCCGTACTCGCTTTGCCCGTACGTCGTCACGTCCCCCTGGTGCCAGCCGCAGGCTCCGTTCTCCAGGTGCTGCTGCGCCCAGGTGCTCGGGGTGCCTCCGTCGAACGCTGCGGTCAGGTCGGACGCGAGGTCGTCAAGGTCGGCGACATTGAGGCCGACCGGCAAGGAGCTACCGCCCAGCACGGTGCTCATATCGTCGATCATGCCCCGCACGTTCGTCCCGTTGAACCCTGACAGGTCATCGCCATATGCAGACGTTGTGAGCCCGCAGACGGTCAGGTCGCCGAATCTCAGACCGGAACTTGAAGCAAGGTAACCGGAGTCGGAAAAGTCGACATCGAGCCTCAGCGCGACCACGTCACCGCCGAAGACCCCGGCTGACGTGCTTGTCGGGTCAAGGAGAGTATCCGTCAACTGGCCCGGTGGCTCCACGAGGATGTCCCGTTCCTTGTTGAACTTCGGCGGTGACCCCACTGCTTTTTACGCTGCTGCTTGATCGTAGCTGTCGGGTGTGACAGGGGCGCCGGTGTGGTGACGGAGGGCTGCGACGAGCGCCGGCATTTGCTTGTAGCCGACGACCCTTCGGAAAGAACGCTGGGCTTCGGCCATACCGGCGGCCACCCAACGTTTTTTCATCTCGCCGCCCTGCCAGTGCTTGACGTTGCGCAAAGTGGTGCGGGCGACCGAGATCATCGGCTCGATGCAATTGGTCGTGGTGAGGGTCTTGGCGAGTGCCCCGGTCACCCCGAGGCGGCGGAGTGCGAACATGTCCTCCAGCCCCTCGAGCAAGCTCGCAGCGGCGTCGGGGTGGTCGCCTCTCACTTCGGCGGCGAGCGCCTTAGCTTGGCCGAGGCCTTTGGCCGGGTCGGGATTTGCGAAGATGAGCGCCAGGCGCCGGTCCACTTTCTGGCCGAGCTCTTTGGGAAGGTGGTCCCGGACATTGCGCCGTTTGTGCAAAGTGCAGCGTTGTACGACGGCTTTTTCACCGAAGACCTTGGCCACGCCGGCGGCGAGGGCCTTGGCGCCGTCGATGACGACGAGCAGGCCGGCGTCAGAGCTCAACCCTCTGGCGACAAGGTCGGCCAGCCATGCTGTGACGACGGCTTTGTTCTCGGTGCCCCCGAGCCACAGGCCCACTGGGACCTTGGTGCCGTCAGTCGTGATGACCAGGGCTGCCACGCAGCACTGGCGGGCCACCTCGATGCCGTCCACAAGGACCACGGCGACATCGAGGTGCGAGAGGTTTCGCGCCATGAGCTCGGCGAGGGCAGCCTCGGTGGCCCGTTCCCAACGGCGCGAGACCGAAGAGCGCCCGGTCCCTTTCACCTGGTCTTCTACTTCGGAGCTGAGGGGCTCAGAGACCTCGACGTGGCGGCGCATGGCGACCCCGGCGAGCACCCTGTCGGCCCTCAGCTGGTCAAGCATGTCCTTGGAGGAGAACACGGCCCAGCTGTCAAGGGTCATCTCCTCGCCGTCTGTGCTGCGGCCCCTCGGGCGCTCGACCGCTAGCAACCGCCCGCCAAGCACGACGCTGCCCCTAGTCCTGCCGTGCCCGTTGGCTTCCCGTCCCGCCAGCCGGGCGTGCTTGGGGCCGATGCGCCGGGTGACCTCGTCCTCCATGACCTGGTGCATCACAACGAGGCCGACATCGGCGAAAAAGCCCAGCAGGCCGTCTTTTACGCCGCTGGCCATTGTCGGCCAGCGCCACTGTGGCTTCCAACGGGAGACCGGCCAGGCGGGAGGCTTGTCCTCACTCGCGTCGGCCCGTAGCTCTCGGTGTGCCTGGCCCCCGGCTGCCGGCTTCGGCCGTCGGACAATTGACCACGCTCAGCGCAGCAAAAGAAGTCAAACAACCCTTGACACCCGTAGGAGCATCGTAATGGAGGTCCATGTGCAGGAGCCGGGCGCGCGTCACGTTGAGCTGGGCTCGTACTGATCCCACCTAACCCGAAGAGAGGACATGCTCGAAAGCAGACGATGCTTGGACGAGGTCGTCGTCCGTATGGGCCGCCGAGAC
>DATJMJ010000153.1:0-21247 GCA_035508795.1 Acidimicrobiales bacterium | reverse complement strand
CCTTCCAGTTTTCGGGGGCTCCGTTTCCTGCACAATGGGCCCTAAGTCCTAAATTGCCCAATTCGTTGCGACAGTGCGCAAAAGTTGTCCTGCTGAGCAGCCCGAATAACATGGCTGTAAGGGTGCCGACGGCTTACGAATGCGTGTGCTGCCTCTGGCTGGAGCGAAACATCGCCAAAATATGCGAGGCTCGAAGACGAGAAAAACTGGACGACGTCGGGAAGCCGCGCTAGGGTCGGCGGACGCCAGGCGAGGGCACATTGTGGCCCCAAAAACAATTTGGTCAGAACGTCCATTTTGACAAAGTCCAAGGACATCAATCTGCAGCATGAGGTAATTAACTCGGCGACGAGCCGATTTCTCGCCTGACAAATACTGTCGCCGCCCAGATTGGACCTTTTCCGAAAAAATGCGACCTTGAACCCGCTGAAGCAGCCCCATACCCCCTCCCACACGAGAGGTCGGCACCGAGCTCACCACAGGAAAGCTTTCTGCCCGGTCTGCCTGCTCAACGCGTTGGTCTACGCGCCGACGCACCTCCGGCGTCCGGTGGCAAGGCACAAGGTGCTTGCCACCACGATCTGCGTGGTCATCGCTGCGGGCTTGACTGCCGTGAGCTCAGGCGGGTTGGATCTTGCCAAAAGCGACGGGCACCGAGCTGGGCACCCAAAGGTCGGGGTAGTCGCCCAACTTTCACCCGACGGGTTCTTGCTGGCGAGCTCGACCGGCGAGGTGTTCGCGTCCACCGGCAGGACCGGGGCGCAATCGGGACGTTTCTTCGTCAACGGGAAGGTAGTCGGTATAGCGGCGACCTCCGACGGGCGCGGTTTCTGGCTCGCAACTGCGAGCGGAGGCGTTTTCGCTTTCGGCGACGCAGCTTTCTATGGGTCGGCCGCCTTGCTCCACTTGCACCGTCCCATAGTCGGGATCGCCGCTGCGCCCGATGGACGGGGGTACTGGCTGGTCGCCGCTGACGGGGGTGTGTTCTCATTTGGGAGCGCGCGCTTCAGGGGTTCGGCCGTCCTGGTCCGCCACGGCTCACCTGTGGTCGGCATGGCTGCGGCCTCAGGCGACGATGGCTACTGGCTCGCGGCGGCCGACGGGGCGGTATTTGCCTTCGGGGACGCCCACTTCTACGGCTCGGCCCGTCACCTGCTGTTCAAAGGGAATGTGAGCGCAATCACCGCCACTCCCAAGGGAGGCGGTTACTGGCTGGCGACGGACAGGGGCCAGGTGGTCCCCTTCGGTGGCGCTGCCCACGCCGGTTCGCTGTCGGGCAAGGGGCTGGCATCCCCGGTGATCGGGATGGCGGTACCGGTCGAGGGCGAGGGCTATTGGCTCGTTACGAGCGCCGGCCAGGTGTACGCCCTTGGTGCTGCGAAAGGGCTCAGTCCGGCATTGAGCAAAATGGGCACCGAGCAGCCTGTGCGGCCTGGGACGCCCGCGCGGTCGTGGCGAATCACGGCTATCGCGCCATATAGTTCGGGCGGCGCGCTCCATCTCCAGGCTCTAGCCACTTTGGCGGCGAAGGAACGAGTGGCTCATTCCCGCCCGCTACCTTCCGGGCACCTCACCCCGTCACCGATCGACCTTTCCTCGCCGAAGACAACGGGCAGGCCGACCGCAACGGTCCCGAACGTCAGCTCGACCGTCCCCGGGACCTCAGGAGAGGGCGCTTCGCCTACAACGGGGACCGGCGCGCCCACGACGGCAAGGAAAACGCCCGACGTCTCTGAGCAGACGACAACCACCTCCTCTCCCAGCACGAACGTCACACCCGCGCCGACCTCGGACGCTCCTACTACAACAACCACGCGGGCGCCGGTCGGGTCGGGCCGGACAACGACAACGGTGGCACCAACTACGGCGCCTCTTACCGCGGCAGCGCCGACTACAACGGTGCCAACTACGGCAGCGCCCACGACACCCGCGCACACCGATCCAATCACTGTGGCTTCGACTACCTCTACCACCCCTTCTACCACCACGTCCGCCCCGCGCGCCCCTAGTTCCACTGCAGCCCCCACCACTGCAGCCCCCACCACTGCAGCCACCACCACTACTGCCGCGGCCCAGACGACCACGACTACAGGACCGGCCGCGCCGGCCGGCAACGGCGTCGTGAGCGCTGGGGACTCCAAGGCCAACTGCCTCATCGCCGACTACACCAACTACTCCTTCGACCCCTCTTTGAGCGACGCCGAGGCGGCGACGGGGGTTACGTTCAACTGCTTGGGCACCTTTATAGATGCCACCAGTACCTGGGCCGAGTGGACGTCGCCTTGGATCGACAACCCGGCTTATGGCTACACGGCCTGGCTAGGCGACGACCCCGCTGGGCGTACCCTGGTGATAGCGACAGACCTGGTGCCAAACGACATAAGCGAGCCCGACGGTTCCCCGGACCCCTCCGCCTGGGAGCCTGACTGCGACGCTGGCGACTACAACTCCTATGCGGCCCAATTGGCCCAGGCTCTCGTGTCGGCCGGTTTTGGGAGCTCGGTTATCCGCCTCGGCCAGGAGATGAACGGCAACTGGGAGCCTGACTACGCCGGTACGACCGTCTCAGAGCAACAGGCCTGGGCGGCCTGCTTCGCCCAAGAGGTGGCCTCCATGCGGGCCGTGAGCGGGGCGCACTTCCTCTTCGACTGGGACCCCAACGCCTGCGTCGACGACGACGTGCTCTCTGACCTCTACCCGGGCAACGCTTATGTGGACATCGTCGGCGTGGACGCCTACGACGCCTTTTGCAACGGCACCACCCCCACCCCCTCGGCAGCGACCTTCGAGGCCCTCGCCTCCGAGCCCGACGGCCTCTTGGCGGTCACTTCGTTTGCCCAAGCCCAGGGCAAGCCCATGAGCTTGCCCGAGTGGGGGACCGTGGCCACCCCCGCAGACGGTGGCAGTGGGCTCGGCGACGACGGCTACTACGTCGCAGGCATCGGGGCTTGGGTAGCAAGCAACGACGTCGCCTTCCAGTGCTATTTCGACACCGGGGGCGACTCCATCTTGCCCCTGACGAGCGCCGACCCAAATACCCTGGCGGCTTACAAAGCGGCGTTCTGAGCCCGCAATCAGCGAAAATTCGGAAAGATCCGAAGCGCCACCGGCCTTTCCTGGCGTTTTCGGCCTCTCCGCACCGGCCTTTATCTCATTGGCAGGGCGATTTGCGCATCTTACCGCTCGGGGGACGTAGCCGAAATGCAGGCCCGTATGCGACCACCGCCGGTCGCAACTGCAATTGAGGAAAGCTCCGGCTCTTCTTGCGCACCGCTCGACGCCAAGCGTGGTCCAAGGAACTTCCGGAACAACCAGAGGGCGCGGTCGTGTCGCCATAAACACTGAGAGCGGCTAACCAATTCGTAGAGCGTCACACGGGGTTTGCCCACAGAAAAGGGCCCTTTACACTTCAAATTCGTGCAAGAGCAATCAGTTGACCAAATAGCGCCCGTCAGACGAAACCTGTCTCTCTCTTCATTTTCTCTCAGTGTCGTGATGCCTACATATAACGAGGCACGCACGCTCGAACGAGCAGTGCGATCGGTCCTGGCGCTGCAATTGCCCTATCGGCTCGAACTCATAGTCGTCGACGACGGCAGCACTGACCACACCCCGGTCATTCTGAGCGATATCGAAGACGAAAGGCTAATCGTGCATGCCCACCCTGCCAACCTCGGGAAGGGTGCGGCGGTCTTGACGGGAGCCGCGCTAGCGACCGGTACGCACCTCGTTGTCTTTGACGCCGATGCCGAGTACCAGGCACGCGACCTCGTGCCAATGGCCGACGCCATATTGTCAGGGCGCGCCTCGGTCGTTTTCGGAACTCGGCTCTTCGGGGTGAACAGTGTGTACCAGTCGTTCCATCATGCCTTGGGGAACAAGATGGCCACACTTGCTGCCAACGTAATTTTCAACTCGTACCTGTCAGATATGCACACGTGCCTCAAAATGGTCCCGGTCGCCCTTTTCCGGGAGCTCCGCCTAAGTTCCAAAGGCTTCGGCCTCGATACGGAGATCACCGGTGAGCTCCTACGGCGCGGCTACCGGCCTTTCGAAGTTCCCATCAGCTACGTGAGCCGGTCACGCGAAGAAGGCAAGAAGCTGGTGTGGTGGGACGGTGTCGACTGCCTTATGGTGCTGCTGAAAGTTCGCTTGCGAGGCAAGGTGCGACGGAGCGCGACCGCGGAACCGACGGCGATCATCGACCTTGTGGAGGCGGCGCAACTGGAGGAAGACAACAGGGTAGTCCTGAGCACGACGTCCTCCGAAGTGGCGGTAAGCGTAGCTTGAGTTTGTGCCCTCCGCGGCCGACATATAGGTGAGCCATTCTCAAAGAGGAGGTTGTGCCGGCAATGACCAACACCACTCCCCACCACGGTAGGGCGAGGACGGCAAGGTCGGCTGGCAAAGCGATCACCAGAGTGCTCAGTACCCGCGTTGTTGCTTGGCAACGACCGACTGGAGAGTTCGGCACAAGCGCGGCAGCGCTCAAAGGCCGCGGGTAGAAGGCGAGACCTCTTGGCTGGCATGGTGCGGATTACGGCGGTGATGCCCGTCGGCCCTGGGACTCGTGAGGACTTTCTTCGCGATTCAGTTGAGAGCATCCGGTTCTGGACCAAGGATGCGAGGATCATCCTGGTCGACGACAGTGGGGAGGGGCTCACGCGGGAGACGGCTGAGCAATATAGCGCTGAGGTTGTCACCACCCCCGGTAACGGGCCTGATGGCGGCCTGTACCTGACGCTTTCCGCGGGTTACAAGGCAGCGTTGGAAAAGCCATTTGATTTGTTGCTCCGGCTGGACACGGATGCAATTGTCGCGAACCGTGGTTTCGAGGAGCCTGGGCTTCAGTTCTTCAAAGAGCACCCCAAGATAGGTTGTACCGGCTCGTACCGTTATGGGTATAACGGGGGAGTGCGGTCCCGTCGTCCCCAAAAAGTAACGATCGCCCGAAACCTCACCGTAGGCGTGTTGAGCCACCCGGGCACCTCGACGGCTCTCGCCTATTACCTTTCGAGAGCAAAGATCAATAGGCCGAGCTATCGGCTCGGTGAGTCGGTGCTCGGCGGCGCTTGCCTCTACAGCCGTTCAGCTGTCGAAGCGCTCGAAGCGAGAGGTCTGCTTTCCCTCCAAAGGCTCCACCGCTGTAGCCTCGGGGAGGACCACATCTTCGGCATGCTCCTCGCAGTGGCTGGCTTCGGCCTAGCGGACATGGCGCGTAAGGATGACCCGCCTCTCTTCGGACTCAGGCATGTCGGGATCCCCGCATCGCCAGAGACACTGATGGGCGAAGGCCGATGCCTTGTACACTCCGTACGTTCATGGGGCGCGATGGGCGAGGCCGAAGTCCGTGCGCGCTTTGCGCGAGCTCGCCAAAGCGGTGTCGCCCATTCAGGCTGAGGCCGTTGCCGGCGCTCAGCCCACTGGCGGACACCGCGAGATTTGGCTACAGGAACCGCATCGGTCGTTGATCAAGCAACTGACGCGACGTTCCACCCGGCGCCCCGGAAGACCGCCTTGGTCAGGACGCAGCGTTCGTCTTGTCTGCCAAATCGACCATGGCGTGCCGGTACGGCGTCTTCGCCGGCCCGAGGGGCCTGCGCCAGCGCCACACGGAGAGCAGATGAGCCGGAGGAATAGTGAGCAGCGCATATAGGCTAAGCCCCGCGAGGGCGGGGAACGCGCAGCAGAGCAGCCCGAGCACCCCGGTTGGCGCAAGGATGTAGGTCGGCACCTCGAGCAAACCCGTAACAACGACAGAGACGCACACAGCGAGGACAGGGACTTCTGCGAAGAAGCTCCTCAGGTCCGATGAGATCTCTCGCCGAGCAAGGTGCGTGAAGTACAAGGTGCTCGCTACGAAGCCAACCGAGGTGCCGATCGGGATGCCGAGCATCCCGATCGAAAGCGCCAAAGGCACGGCCAGGACGAGGTTTACGGTCGTCCCGAGGCTGAGGTAGCGGGATTCGAGCCCCGGCCGGTTTACTGCCTTTCCCAACCCGCCCATCACTTGACTAAGGATCTGAGCACCCTGACCCAGTAGGAGGACCGCAGCGACGATGCCGGAAAGCTGCTCCTTCGGTCCCAGCCAGCGAGGTATGCCGGCGATCACGCTTGCGGCACCGATCAGGCAATAGGCAGCAACTGCCCTCACCCACACGCGCTGGATCCGGACGAACTCGACCACAGTAGCGCCGAGGCCGTCTCGGCCGAACGTGCGTGAGAGCAGGACGACGATGGGCTGGACGGCGTTCACGGGCAGGCTGGCGAGCTCGGTCGAGAAACTGACACCGATCGCATATAGCCCAACATCGCCCACCGGGAAGAGCAGCCCGACGATGAGTGCGTCGATCTCGAAGTTGAACGAGCTGGCCACGGCGGCAATTTGGACCCGGCTGGCGAAGCGGATGAGCTCCCGGCACTGCCGCCAGGGCATCAGGCGCATATCCCTCAAGGAGACGTGGCGGCGTGCCCCGAGGGCGGAAGCGACCAACATCAGCCCTTCACGCGCGACGCCTGCCCAGAAGAGCGCAATGAGGTTTCCCCCATGCTCGACGAGCACAATGGCCACCCCGACATAGGCAAATAGTGAAGCTGTCATCGACATGTTGAAGAAGGCCCAACGGTGCTCTGCCGTGACGATGCGGGTCAGGTGCGAGCGGAGCGCGTAAACAAGTAGCAATAACATAAAGAGCCTGATAAGGGTCACCGACTCATGGCGCATTTGCGCGCTGGTATGCATTAGTGCAGCGAACCAAGGTGCGACCAGCGCTGCCCCGGCCGCCACCGGCCCCACAACGAGGACCGTCATCAGCGACATCGTGAGCAGGAGCTGAGAGGTGGCTGTGCGGTCCTTGGCCCCGGCGAAGACCGCAAAATAGCGGGTGGCGCACGGACCTAGCCCGCCGTCCAAGTTGGAGAGGAGGCCCCAGAAAGACGAAACCAGTGCAAAGACGCCATAGGCGTCAAGGCCGAGGCGGTGTAAGAGGAACGGTGTCAAGCCAAGGTACACGAGCACCGAAATGAGCTGGCTGCTCGCGTTCCAGGAAAGGCCGCTCAAGATCACGGAGCGGGGCTGGCCACGGTCTTTCGAGTCGGTCGCTGTCGGAGTCCCGTCGGGCCCGGGTGGGGCCTCGCAGGTCGCCGAAGCTTCAGACGACGAGGCCATCATCGAGCACGCGGTGTGCGGCCAGGAGGGACGTTACGGCGAAAGGGTGCGCGCCAAGGGACGGCCGCAGTCTCGGGCGCGCTTGTAATTTGCTGGTCTCGGGATAACATCCGCGGCCTCGCGTCTTTCATGTCGTCATCGGGCGACCGCCCCCCTCCATTTGTGCAGATAACTCTCCTTGGCACCAGGCGGACGAGGTCATTTGACGTATTTTTCGGCGCCCCGGCCGCTAAATTTGACTTAGCGGGCCTTTGTGGCTGCCGTCCGTGGCAGTCCGGGGAAGGAATGCTTGGTGGCCTCGAGGCGCTTGTACCCGAGAGTAAAGTTCGGTTCGCCAGTTACCGATGTACCTCACAGTACCCCCGTGACACGCTTGGCGTCGACGGCGATAAGTCGCAGGAGACAATTGATTGCGCGAAGTTCCTGTCCAAATAAGGTGCCCATCGGGGCTTGGGACGTACCGGCCGTCCCGGTGATGCAGCGCACGACCGAAGACGGAGGCTCGACCTCGGCCGCCCCGTGGGGCAAGTCGCGGGTTCCCGGTGTGATGGAGCGCTTCCTTCGCTCGCTTCCCGACGCCCGACGCCGCGACATGTTGTACCTCCAGTCACACTGGCGGTTTCCGAGGCACCGGCGCCCCCGCGCGTTGCTAGAGAAGATCAACTGGCGCATCGTCTACGATCGCAGGGAAATCATTTCCTGGTCGTGTGACAAGCTCGCTACCAAGGAGTTTGCCACGAGATGCCCGCTCGTGCGGGTACCCGCGACAGCCTGGTCCGGCACTAACTTGGCCGAGCTGCTGGATGTCGTTATGCCCGAGCGTTGGGTGCTCAAGCCAAACAATGCAAGCGGTCTGGTTTACTGCGGCTCAGGGCAGGTTACCCAGGAGTCACTGGTACATCTGCGGGCCTTGACGGAAGGCTGGGACCCTCCCGCCGTTGTTACGGACCTGTGCGAGTGGGGCTATGCGAACGTCCCCGCCGTCCTGCTGGTAGAGGAGATGATCGACGGTCCGATCCCTCCCATCGACTTCAAGTTTTGGGTCTTCAACGGCGAGCCTCGCGTTGTGCAGGTGGACGTTGGCCGCTTCAGCGACCACAAGATGTCGTTTTACTCGACGGATTGGGAGCACCTGCCGGTCCACTCGCGCAAACCCCGCGCTGCGCCTATCGACCGTCCTCCTCGTCTCGACCAAATGCTGGAGGCGGCACGCTTTTTGTCGGCCGACATGGATTTCATCAGGGTCGACCTCTATGGGGTGGGTGATGAGGTTTGGTTTGGTGAGCTAAGCCCCTACCCGGGCTCGGGGCTTATGAAGATAGCCCCAGCCCGCTACAACCGGGCATGGGGACGCTGGTGGGCGCTGCCCGAGGTCGCCAGCTAGGGCCGGTCCCTGTGCCGGGCGCGGCCCCAATCGACCATCTTGGTGAGCCCGTCCTCGAGGGCCGTGAGCGGCCGCCAACCAAGCAGCGCTGCGGCGCGCTCTGTGGCGCCGCTCGTACGACCAACGTCGCCCGGTTGCCCAGGGAGCCGGTCGACCGTCACTTTGTGGCCCAAAAGCGCCTCGAGGAGCCTGATTACGTCCAGCATGGACGCGCTGGTGCCACCTGCGATATTGGCCACTGAGCCTGGGGCGGCGTTGCTTGACGCTGCGAGCAGGTTCGCCTCGACGACATCATCGACGTAGGTGAAGTCCCTGACCTGGTCCCCCGTGCCGTAGAGGGGGAACGGGCGGCCTGCTAGGGAGAAGTCCACAAGTCTCCGGAACGCCATGTCGGGTCGCTGTCTTGGGCCATAAACGGTGAAGTACCGCAGCGACACCACGGGTACCCCATGCTCTTGGGCGTACAGGGTGCACAGGTGTTCGGCCGCTAACTTTGTCACTCCGTACGGGCTCGCGGGTCTCGGTAGGTCGAGCTCCTCTACGGGGTAGCGAGCGGCGTTACCGTATACCGACGAGCTCGACGCATAGACCAAACGACGGACACCCACCACATGGGCCGCTTCGAGCAGGCGCTGGGTGGCCAGGATGTTGTTTGAGCAATATTCCGCGAAACCGTCCGCCCAGGACCCGCGCACCCCGGGTTGGGCGGCCTGATGGAACACGAGATCAGTGCCGTCGAGCAAGTCTCGGAGTTGACCGTCACGCAGATCGGTTTGTGAAAGACGAAACCCGGCACTCGTTTGAAGCTGAGCGATGTTGTCCAACTTGTCGTCTTTTGCGTAGTAGTCAGTGAAGCAGTCGATGCCGAGCACTTCGTGCCCTTCGCTGACGAGCCGCTCGCAGAGATGACTCCCGATGAACCCGGCGGCGCCGGTAACCACGGCTCTCATTTGCAGGTACGTCCCAGCCAGCCCACGAGCCCTAACCCCGGTGGCTTGATCAGCCGAAAAGACATTACTGGGTATATTGCCATCTGGGACAGGTTAGACGGCAGGCGCAGCGAGCTGCGCAGCTTCGAGGAAGGACATTGTCGTGGGCGAGGGGATCGCGGTCATCGGGAGCGGCTACGTGGGGACTGTGGTCGCTGCATGTTTGGCACACGTGGGGCACCGGGTCATCGGCGTCGAGCGCGACCCTGAGAAGCTCGGCCAGCTCCAGGCCGGTTTCGCACCGTTCCGTGAGCCGGGCTTGGACGACCTGCTGGCGCGTGCCCTTGAAGCAGGTTCGCTTTACTTCACTGACGATTTCTCAAAGGCGATGGATGGTTCTGACGTCGTCTTCGTTTGCGTCGGCACCCCGCCTGGGCCCGATGGTCATCCGGATATGGGTGCTATGTCAGAGGTTGCGGAAAGAATTGCCGCGAACCTGCGCCATCACCACGTGATCGTCACCAAAAGCACAGTGCCCATCGGGACCGGGAGGTGGCTGCGGTCCCAGATCCAAGAGTGCAGAGGATTTGAAGACGAGCACCAACCTCTCTTTAGCGTGGTATCCAACCCGGAGTTCCTTCGTGAGGGCCGTGCAGTCGAGGATTACCTTCACCCCGACCGGATCGTTCTTGGCAGCGACGCCCCGGAGGCGCTGTACAGGGTTGCCCAGGTGTACGCGCCCATCATTGAGCAGAGGATCCCCGGCGACCTGGAGCATCGGCCACCCGTCCCCGTCCTGCAGACAGATCTGGCGACCGGGGAGATGACGAAGTACGCGTCCAACGCGTTCCTCGCGACCAAGATCAGCTTCATAAACGAGATCGCCCGCTTATGCGACTTCGTAGGCGCCGACGTCTCGGCGGTCGCTGCGGGTATGGGTCTCGACTCCCGTATCGGGCGAAGGTTCTTGGACGCAGGGCTCGGATGGGGCGGTTCTTGCTTCGGCAAGGACCTCTCGGCCCTTGTCGGGACGGCGGTCGAGTTCGGCTACCGCCCGGCACTCCTCCAAGCGGCGATCGAGGTCAACGAAAACCAGCGCCAGCTCGTCGTGGACGAGCTCCTACGGCAGCTTCGCTCGCTTCGCGGCGCCCGCATCGGCGTCCTCGGCTTGGCGTTCAAGGCCGGGACCGACGATACCCGGGACTCCCCCGCCGTCGACATTGCCGAGCGCCTGGCCAACCGGGGTGCGTTCGTCACCGCCTACGACCCTATGGTGAAGCTCTCGCAGGGTAGCGCTGTCCGTCTCGTGTCGGATCCCTACGTCGCAGCGCGGGCCGCCGACGCGATAGTCATAGCCACTGACTGGCCGGAGTTCTTGGACCTGGACCTGCGGCGACTGCGCGAGGTGATGGCAGGCGACCTCATCTTCGACGGCCGCAACCTCTTCGACTCTGACCGCGTCCGGGCCGCCGGGTTTCGTCACCTGGCTATCGGGCGGCCGGCTCAGGGGGCGGACAAACCTGCGCCCGTGGCCTTCATGCCGGTGCCGGAGAGCGTGTAGGGAGGCGCTCCTCAGCCGGATCGTACGTACGCGCGTCCAGGACACGGGTGGTTTCACGGAGATGGCCCATAATCTGGTCCAGGATGCCCAACCGGTTGCACGAGCCGATCACCCAGTCATGGAACGTCACAGTGTACGGGCTGCCCCCATGGGCAGCGGCATTTCCCATGCGCGCTGTAGCGAGTTCCACCAGTGCTTGTGGGCTCGGGGCGTCGGGGTTCGGGAGCCCGAGGAAGTTGACGTCCAGCGGGGCTGTTACGGCAATGTCATAAAGATGCCCGGCCCGCAATATGGGCTCTCGTTGGCCCCGGAGCCAATGGAACCCTCCGCGTAGGCCCAAGTCGGGGTCCCGGGCCATTAAGCGGGCGTTTTGTGCAACGAAGGCAGCTTTGCCCAGTGGGTGCCTAACATCAAACAGGCCCAGGCGCTCGAGTACGGACGCGGTCGCGCGGAGCTCTCGGTATTTGGACCGCGTGAGTTGTTCGGGAAAGCGGACCCACCGGTTACTGGTCCAACGAAAGTCAAGCTCAAGAAGCAGTTTGGTGAGGCCAGCATCGACGAAACGCGGCGCGAGAAGATAGGGGGCGCGAAACGCCACAGGCGGTTCCCCCGTGATGGTAGCCACGAGGTCGCGCACGCGTCTCAACTCTTCGCCGAGAGCTTGGAGGGCGTGTGGTGACAGGCTGTAGAGACGCTCGTGACGGTGGCCGTGGATGCCAATCGCTTGGTTGGCATCGTGGATGCGAGCGACGAGGTCGGGTCGCTCCTCGACGAGGCGGCCAACGATAAAAAACATAGCGCGGACGTCGTGGTGACACAGGACTTCTAGGATCCGTGACGTCGTCCTCTCGATGTCATAGGGAACGCGGTGTGGCATTCCCCATTCACCCTCATAATCGAACATCACCAACGAGTTCACTTGACTATTCAGCCTTTCTTAGGAGATGCAAAAGTCGCATCGTGGCGGCCCTAACCCGACGCGCCCAACCGCGCTCGGCGAAGTCAACTTCTCGGCTGTTCTGTACACGTTCCCGGTCTCGCAACCTACGTTTTGCAATGAGTTGCTGGTATATTCCAGCCAGCGTGTGGCCGACGATCTCCATAGACTGCTCTTTGCCTGCTTGGCGAGCCTTGCGCCGGAGATCCAGCCGCTTGCCGGGGGACTTCAAAAGGTCACCTAATTGAACCGCCAGAGCCCCCGAGTCTCCAGGGGGGGCCCAGCGGGCCCCGTCCCCTAGGGCGTCGCGCAGACCCGGGAGATCGCTCGCGAGGATCGCCGCGCCCGCACCAACTGCAAGGTTGAGGATGCCGCTCTGATTGCTGCGCAAGTACGGGAGGACGACGACCGTAGCGGTGCCGAGCATACCTTTCAGCTGTTCGTCCGGTACGTAGCCGACAAAGGTCACCACCTCCGATAGGGCCAACTTGTCCACCAACTCGTGGAGCCGTAATTCGTAACGCCGGTCTTGCCTGCCAAATACCGCAAAGATACCATTTCGCGCGCGGACCGAACCCGCGATTAGCACCCGTGGCAATGCAACACCGGCATCCCGGAGCCCACTCAGCGCTCCCAAAAGGAACTCGATCCCTTTATCGGGGTGGATGAAACCGCAAAGGAGAACAAACGGCTGCTCGAGATCCTCCTCGAGGTAGTTGCCTGTCCGGGTTGTAACGCCATGAGGCATGAGCTCGATGCGGGCGGAGGGGATGCCGCACTTCTCGACCAAGGCCCTCTCGGATTCTTTGGAGTACACCACGACCGTGTCTGCTAACGCGTCGACTCCTCGGTGGAGGGCCCGGCCAAGTATTCCGAAGCGCTCGATATCACGGGACACCTCGTGGTCTGTGACTACGAGGCTGCTGCCCCTTCGGTATTTGCTGGCGACCCCAGCCGCCATCGCTACAACAAACGCGCCGCTGAGCAACGAACCCGCAAATTGGACATGGACGATGTCCGGCGTGAACTCCTTTGCTTCCCGCAGGCACCGGCGAAGGCCGTTAGGCGACAAGGCTGAGGCTCGGCAAACCCGTATGCTGCCCTCCTCGCGAACAGAGGGCCCATCTGGGCTGACCTTCGTGAGCACCCGGCGTTCGATCTCCGGGGGTAGCGCCTCGAGCAGGGAAGCTGCGTGCGCTCCGATGCCATCGATGGTTGGCGGGTACGGAGTGACCATTAGCAGCCGCGTCGAGCCTGCTTTCGCCTTGGAAAGGTCTACGTTCATGTTGTCACAATTTCATGAGCTCGGATGGGGAAGCGCCGGGCGCCTCCCCGGGCAGGTCTTCGTCCGCGGGTTCTTGGCCAGTCACCGCGTTCAAGTAGACGGCTCGTGTAAGGGAGGCTGTGGTGTCCCAGCTGAGCGTGCTTACGTGCCTGTAAGCGCACGCGCTCATGCTGATACGCGTAGGTTCGTCCAGCATAGCGACGGTCCTGAGCGCTGCGGCAAGGGCGGCGGGCTCCCCCGGCTGATAACGGAAAGCGGCACCCTCCGGCACCTCATCGAGCTCGGGTAATGCTGGGATCACCACAGGGAGCCCAAAGCTAAGCGCGAGGAGTAGTGAGCTAGAGTTAGTGATCCGACGGAACGGCAACACGGCTACGTCTGCGGCAAGCATATAGGTCTGGACGTCGTCGTCAGGGATGCGTTCGAACCGCGAGATTACAGGGGGGTCGATCCCATCGGCGAGCGCTTCGAGCCGCCGGCGCAAGTGTGCGTCCGGGCAAGAACCAGCAATTACAAGGCGTAGCGGCAGCTTTGGCCGCGACGATCCCACTGCTTCGAGCAGAAAATCGACACCCTTGTAATCCTGCATTACTCCGAAAAAAACCGCCACTCGCTCGTTTGGCCCGATTTTGAGACGCCTGCGCGCGTCGGAGGGGCTGAGATTGCTTGCGTACGTAGTATAGGGGCCAAATGGGACGTATTCGACTTGCTGAGCGCCGAACGCCCGGATCGCGGGGATGGAAGTCTTGTTGTGCACAATGACGACGGAAGAGGCTCGAGCAAGCTGTCGGCGGGCGGCCACTTCGTCGTGGAAGACCCGGCCGAGCGGCAGGACGTTGTGGGCGGTCCAAACTATGGAATAGCCCATGATTCGCGCTGATGCAAGGCAAACTGTGTACCAACTGTGCATAATGCGACGCGCCCCCGGCAACGGGGCCCATACGGGAGCAAAGGGATATGTCCAATGAACGTGCAGCAGGCGGTACCCACGCAAACGATAACTCAAGAGAACAAGAGGGAACAAAAGGATATTCATGGTCTGCGAAACCGTGAAGTGCGGGTAGTAGGCGACCTTGACGTCAGGCGGCATTGCCCCGTAAAGGAGGTCCTGGTATGGGTTCGTCGCGCTACGCGGAAAAACAAGTACCTTCGTCACTCGGGGTTACCTGCCGTTCACGATCTCCCAAGTGCCGGCGATGACCCCAGCACCGAGGACAACGTGGTCGACCAAAGTGGCAACCGGTTTGTTTTCCCGCGCGCGCCACAACGTGGCGAGCGGCAAGAGCAGGTACCACCTGTACTTGAATGCGATCGGCAGCCCCAGCAGGTAAAGAGGGTAGAGCAGCGGGACGAGGTCCCGTTCGTTGAAATTGCGCTTTCTGATGGACTGGCCCGTCCGGTCGACCATGTGCTTTTTGTAGAGGCGAGCGCGCGCTTTCCCGTAGACGAAAGCGCGCTTCAGCTGACGTCGTCTCGTGCCCCAGTCGTGCAAGATGACGGCTTCGGGGGCGTAACAGACCCGGATCCCTGCGTGCACAGCACGCCAGGAAAAGTCGACATCCGAGCCGTATTGGAAAGACTCGTCGAAATCGCCGATCTCATCGAAGACGTCTCGCCGGAACGCTAGATTGATAGTCGGGCATTCGGGGAGGTAGCGGTTGCCCTCCTGCTGGCGACGGAGCAAATCATACGGGTCGAGATCACCTACCGCGCCCGTTTTGCCGCTGACTATGCGCTCCTCCCCGCTGAGGATCGGTTTGAGGAGGTGCTCGAGCCACCCGTCCAAGGGGATACAACCACAGTCGGTAAAGACGATTATGTCTCCCTTTGCTGCCCGCACGCCTGCATTGCGCTGGTGAGGGATAGAGATCCGCACCCCCGGCGGCGGCGTGAAGGGGATCCAACGAGCCGGCGTGTCAACCTTCGGGCGTGCCGTTAGGTCCGACGCGGACGCGTCGACCACCAGCAGTTCGACAGCGTCGACGAGCGCGGGGGCATGGCTGATTTGTTGCGCGAGCCGCTCGAGCGTCTGTACGAGGGCGGGCTCATTTTTACTGATCACCACGATCGAGACCACGGTCACTGGAATACCTCTGTATCCCCCGTCGTAAAGACCACGTCCTTTACGTTGTCCAAGAACGCACGGGGGAAGGTGTAGATTGAAAAATCGTTCCCGATCAGCGACCGAGTCGTGCCGTCGACTATGTTCGTCGATGAAGCATAAACTAACGCTTCGGGCTCTATTACTTGAGGGATGACGGTGGTTTCGAGACCGTTGATGTGGTTGAACTCCCAGATCTGGAGCGCTGCATAGACATCCGCGTAGACCACCTGGCCGGGACGTTGGTGGTCGACGACCCACTGAGCCGACGCTATGTCGGCATCAGTGATGTAGTAGCGCTGGTAGGCCTCGCCGCGGTTCGTGAAGGTGTCCGGGGCGCCGCCTGACGCAAGGTCCAACAGGCCGGAGTTGGTAAAGAGCAGAAGCATGAGGACCGCTGACGTGATGGCCAACAGAGACGTCGCGACTACCTTGGACCGGCTGAACATCCACGAGCACACAAGGGCTATGCCGACGGAAAAGAGGGGAGCTGCTTGGACCAACCCTCGTGAGGCGTCGTACAGGCTCGAAAGAGTGCTACTGACCCGCAGGATCCCGACTAGAGCCAGACACGCCAACGCTAAAGTGGCCACTTCTCTCAGGGCGCTGTTTTCCCGAGTACGCCATGCGAAGGTCAAGACACTCAGGACGATCAACAACAATAGGAGCTCTGCTCCGATTGTCCCCGCGTTCCCGAACAGGTGCACGAGCTCGCCCGACGCCACAGCTCCCGAGACCGCGACGGGGTGCACCGGGTAATGCGACGTGAGGTTGGAGGGGTACGGGTGGATAAATGGTGCAGCCTTGCGGTAGTGGGCGATAGCGAGAGCGACGAAGGACCGCACGCCCACCTGCGGTGTAAGGATGGCATTGAGGAACCGGTGCACCAGCGACTGGCTGGTTGTGCCTGGGAGTAGGCCGAGCCCGCGTGTTGCGAGGTTGCCGACGACGTTGCTGATGTTGCCGGCCGATCGGGTGATAACGACATTCCAGAGGACCACGGGGAGTATGCCCAAGGCGACGACGGGGCCTGAGATCACCAGCGGCCGAGTCCGGTACCTGGTGATAAGCCGGCTTGCGAGAGCCAAGATATAGCCGCCGACGAGCACGATTGTCGCGAAATATGCACTCGAATAGTGGCTCACAGCCATTGCTGACATGGACAGGACCACGCCGGCCTGGCGCCACCTATGGCTGAGAGCTGGGTCGAAAGCGGATACCACAAGCAACCCGAAGTAAAGTAGGCCGATTTCCTGTCGTGCGAGACCGGTGATGTCCGCTACGAACAGGCCCTGGACGATTACTACAGTCGCGCCCACGAATGCCGGCCGCCGAGGGAATAGCCGCGCGGCCGTTACGTAGATGAGTACAGGGAAGATGGCGAACACGACTGGGTAAAAGAACTTGAAAAGATATATCGAGGATGTACCGGACAAGATGGACAGAACTGTTGGTAAGATCGTAATGCTGAGCATTGAGGCGTAAGCGTTGCCGTTTGCTGGTATGTGCCAGACCCCGGTTTGCAGGGTCGAACTGAATACCTGGAACTCGCTTTGGATGTCGTAGCCGTAGGGGTGGGTCGAGCGCATCGACGACAGCAGTAAGAAGCTGGCGGTGGTTGCAAAGAGGGTTAGGCTCACCGTGCGCGCCTGCACTCGGTCAGCCCCGATGAGGACACCGAGCAAGAGCATGGCTCCAACGACCATTACCGCCACCGTGAGTGAACCACCTCTCGCATTGTTGAGGCGTTCTGCGCCTGCGACCGCTGCAACGGGAAGGAGCGCAGCACCGGTAGCCACCAGCAGGTCACGCGTGCTGGGTGTTGCTCCTCGGAGGAGGAAATCGAGGGGGTCGCGGCGACCGCCGGCGACAAGCGCGAGTAGCACGACCAAGTCCACGCCGACGAGCAATGGAGCCGTCCGCAGCGGTGCTGTTATTCCAAGAACGGGCAAGACGAGGCTTTCGATGAGACCGAGCAACATGAGGATGAGCAAACTCGTCCCCAGGGCCCATGCCACCCGCACGCTAAGTTCCTTCGGTCGCGCCGGCACCAGCGACAATAGGAGGGCGCCCGGGACGAGGAGCAGGAAACCTAGTACATATAGGCGCCCAGCAAGGGTGCCGCGGTAGAGCGAGAAGATATTGAACAAGAGGAGGAGCGTGGTCACAAACGCCACGGACGGCCCCTTACGAGGGGCCGGGAGTTGCAAGATAGGGGGGGCGACCTGCCCGGGGTCGGGCTCCCGCGCCGCTCTAGCGGTCGTCGTGATCATGATGCGCGACCACCAGCCGGCCTTTGGCCAGAGCAGATAAGGCCGGCTAGCATCCCTACGTTGTGGCTCGCTTCCTCGATGAGCCGGAGCCAGGAAAAGCTGATATCCGACATTCGTCCTTTGGTGAGCCACTCAGTCACCCCCTGCGGGTAGGCCAAGGGGACGGCGACCGGCACTAGCAGGCCTTTCGGGGACCGACGCAATAACCACAGCATCCCGATGAGCACAAAAGGCAGGGGGAAGACGATTGGCCACCGCCGGCCAGGATCCTCGAGGTAAGCCTGCGCGTGACCGCGGCCGTACGCGTAGTTTCGCCGTGCGACGTCGGAGAATGTTCCCTCGTAATTGTGACGGACTACGGCGCCCGGCTCGAACCAAAGGGCCTTCAGCCCGAAACGTTCTCGTACGCGGTCGCAGATGTACTCGTCGTCGCTGCCGAACTTCTGCTTCGGGTTGAAGCCGCCGACGGTCTCCAGAGCCCTCTTTTTGAAGGACATGTTCGCACCAGGGAACGAGTACACGGCGCGGGGACCAACCGGCTGTTTGGATGGGAACCAAGTCCGTGCAAGGTACAACGCGAGGCGGCCCAAGAACGATGAATGCCGCTGGAGATCGAGCTCGAGAGGTGCGAGTGGTGGGTACTCTGCCAGGTACCGGTGGACAATGGTCCGCACGCCCGCGATCTCAACCGGGCCGCCGGCCCCGATCACACCCGGCGTTTCGTGGGCAATGAGGAGCTGCTCCAGCCAAGTCGGTTCGGGGATGCAATCGTCGTCGGTAAAGGCGATAATCGGTCCCCGGGCGAGGCCGATGCCGGTGTTCCGCGCGGCGCTCAGGCCTCGGTTGATGCCATGTGAGTGCACCTCGTCGGTATACCGCCGGGCCACTTCGGCGGTGCCGTCGGAAGACCCGTCGTCGACGACGACCAACTGCATTCTGTCGCCGACTGACTGGTCGGCGAGCGCCTCAAGGCAGGCGCCGATCTTGCGGGCACCGTTGAGGCTGCACACCACGACGGAGATGGCCGGCGAGGAGTTCACGCTGCCACCTTCTTGTCCAGGGCGACCGTGCGCCGGTATACATCTAGGACCGAGCG
Source organism: Acidimicrobiales bacterium (assembly GCA_035508795.1). Lineage (GTDB taxonomy): Bacteria > Actinomycetota > Acidimicrobiia > Acidimicrobiales > Palsa-688 > DATJMJ01. The sequence goes on along the minus strand of DATJMJ010000153.1, from coordinate 2,513 downwards.
GGTGCAGCTCGCCCAGGAAAGGCGGTCTTGGACCCGGCCACGAGCCTCGGCGCACGGTCCGGGATGTTGGAGCGCCTTGCGTAGAGCTACCGCGAGCGCATTTGAGGTGGGCTCGCAGCAGAACCCGGTAAGCCCCTCCTCGAGCAGGCTCCTAGCGTGGTTGTCAGGGTGGTTTGTCGTAACAACGACGAGCCCGGACGCGATCGCCTCCGCGACCACGACGCCGAACCCTTCCCTTGTCGAGGGCAGAACGAAGACCTGCGCCGACTTCATCAGCGAAAACACATGCTCGTGTTGATCGAAGTTCCCGAGAAACTTGACGTGACCCGTGAGCGAAAGGTCTTGACTTCGTTGTACAAGACTAGTGCGTTCGGGCCCGTCCCCGATGATACCGACGGTCAGCGCGGTCCCGTCACGGGCCAGCAACGCCGCCGCTTCGAGGAGGAGGTCGACGTGTTTGTGCTCGATTAGCCGTCCGACGTAGAGGAGGTCGAAGCGATCTGGGGCTGGGGGCGCCGATTCGAGCGCCCTGAGGTCCACACCGTTCGGGGCGATGTTGACTCTTTCGTCGGGGATACCGCACTCGATAAGACGCTCCGCTGAACCGGGCGACGGGGCGATGATTGCGTCACCGAGCCGCATCGTGACCTTCTCGATTGTCGCCGCAATTACGCCCATGCGGCCGAGGTACGTTCGCCAATAGGCGCGCCCCCAGACTTCATGCCAAGTGACGACAAGGGGTACCTGCCGAAGCCAAGCTACGAGGCGGATGGTGAAGAGCTGTAGGTGGGGCATATGGTCGGCCTCGATGAGGTCGAAGCGGTAGGACAAGAGCCGAAGGCACGCAAGCGAAAACATCACAGCTTGGACGATCGAACGGCGGCGGCCGTGGTAGAGGTCGTAGCGCCGGCAAAGGCTGTGGTAATGGATCCCTTCGTCCAGGCGGTGACGCGGCCCCGCCCACCAGCGCATTGTGAACACATGAACTTCGATACCTTCGCCGGCGAGCCCCTTGGCGAGGTTGTGGTAACGAACCTCTTTCCCGCCGACGTGGTAGGGGTAAATGGCGTCGCTCACCATGGCGATAACGCGGAGCGCACCTGCTGCGCGCGCTGCTCGCCCGTCGGTCGGCCCGACAGCCCGCAGCGTCGCCCCCAGCGTTGCTTCTGAGATGACGGCCATGCGTGCTACGCACCTCTCGAAAGGTGAACGGTGAGCTGCTCGCTCGAATGGGCGAGAGCAATCGAGATTTCGGCCGGGCTCGTGAGTACTCGCTTCGGTACGAAGACGAACGGGACCTGGGCACTTTTAGAAGCGGCCACAGTTACTTCACCGGCGGAGAGCGCCATGGTGATTTGGCCTTCGCGCAGGGTTGCGTCCCAGTGGTACGTGTAGCTCTTACCTTCTTCGTTCGTGATCACGAACGTCAGTGCCAGCGGGCTGCCAGGTACGGCGCTCGATGGCAGGGCCGCTGGCGCGGCGAATGCGAGTTCTGTGAACTGCTGTGGCTCGGGGACGAGGCCAAGGTGACGTGCGGGGCCTAGCAATCCAAACTGGAAAATAAGGACCAATGCGGCCGAGACGACAAGGACCGTGGCAATCGGGCGGAGTCGCCTTGCTTTCAAAGGCGGCAGGGTCCGGGGCACGATATCTTTCTCGGGCAAAACGGCTCCAGACGGGGCGTTGCCGCGGCGCGCACGGGCGCGTCGTCCCCATGGCACGTCTCGGCCCTGCTCTTGAAGGGGGCTCGTGGCCCAACTTGGTCCTGTCGTCGCCAAGAAAGCGGTGCCCTTTCTTTATGACTTGCTACTGCGCTTGTATGTTGGCCCTGCCGTGGCTGTTCACTTGCCGCCGGTCGCATGCGTGAAGGGCCACAACCGTAAAATCGGTAAGAGTGCGACAGGGATTGAGGGTAACATCCGTCTAGTCATGTCAGGTCGAGGCGCCGGGGTGCCGACGCGCAATGTAGCAATTCGGCCGCTTGCCGCCCCGGGCTATGCGCAAGGAGGAATTCTGAGAATGTAGCGGTCGCTGACCGTGGCAAGCTTCGGCCGAGCGAGCCGGATAGACGGGCCCCGGCCCCAACCCTTTCTCACTTTGCTCGCTAAGTGCGAGATCCGAGCAATTGGTGAACCGGTTGCCCCACCGGCTCAAGGCGAGGAAGGGCACCGCCGAGGCGCACGATATGTGCTCGTGCCGACGTTGGGCAAGGGTCGAGCACCTGCGACGGTTCTCGCTCCGTGGTCTGATCGCCCTGCTTTCGGTCGGGACCGCAACGTTTCTCCCAGTCAACAGTGTGAGCGCCTCGACTTCGCAACGGATGTCCGTGCCAGCACATTCGCGGTCGGCGACGACCGTCCTGCGCTCCCGTTCCTTGGGGCTCAACGGCGTCGTGAGCGCTGGGGACTCCAAGGCCAACTGCCTCATCGCCGACTACACCAACTACTCCTTCGACCCCTCTTTGAGCGACGCCGAGGCGGCGACGGGGGTTACGTTCAACTGCTTGGGCACCT
>DATJMJ010000152.1:0-11359 GCA_035508795.1 Acidimicrobiales bacterium | reverse complement strand
GCAGCTGACCCGGATGCGCCCATCGCCCCAGGCGCCGTGCGCCTGGACCTGTTCGCAAAGCAGCCGGGCGGTTTCCTGCCTGAGTGGTACATGCCGCGGGTGATGGCCAAGAAGGCACAGGGCTGGCGCGTGCCGGCGGTTTACATGATCATCGCCGCCCTTTTGCTAATCGACGCTTTTGGCTTGTGCATAACCTATGGCCAGCTGGGGGTTGCCTGAGGCCTTTGCCTCGGTCAGAGCCGGCCGGCGTCGATTATGCGCTGGAGGAAGCGCCGCGTGGCCGCTTCGGTAGGGCTCCCAAAAATGCGTCCCGGCGGGCCCGATTCGACGATCACGCCGTCCTCCAGGAAGCAGACCGTGTTTGCCACCTCCCGCGCGAACCCCATCTCGTGGGTGGCGACGACCATCGTCATCCCCTGGTGAGCCAGCTCGCCGACCAGGTCGAGCACCTCTGCCACCAGTTCAGGGTCAAGAGCGGACGTCACCTCGTCCAGGAGCAACAGGCGAGGGCCCATCGCCAGCGAACGGGCAATGGCGACGCGCTGCTGTTGGCCTCCGGAGAGGCGCTCGGGGTACTCCGATGCCTTGTCGGCTAGCCCGATGCGCGCCAGTATCTCCCTGGCGCGCTGCTCGGCGATTGCACGCTGGAGGTGGAGGACGCGCCTCGGCGCCAATGTCACGTTGTCGAGCACGCTCAGGTGAGGGAACAAGTTGAACGACTGGAAGACCATTCCCGTATGCCGCCGGACCAGGTCTTCGTCGATGCGCTCGTGCCCGAGGTCGTGACCGAACAGTTCGATCGTGCCCGAGTCGATGCGCTCCAAAAGGTTGCAGCAACGAAGCAGGGTCGACTTCCCCGACCCGGAGGCGCCGATGAGGCATACGACCTCGTGGGGGGCCACCAACAGGTCGACGCCGCGGAGCACTTCGAGCGAGCCGAAGGATTTGTGCACGCCCGCGGCACGCAGGACGGGCGGAGACGTCCCGTCCAGGGCGGGGGCCCGGACGCTCTGAGCCGTGCTCACGCCGGCATCCCCGCCAGTCGCCGCGACCGGTCGCGGGCCATGATGTGGTCGGTATACCGGGTGAGAGGCACGGTGACGGCCAGAAATAGGAGGGAGGCTATGGTGAAGCCGGAGTAGTTGAACTCCACGCCTCCGGCGATCTGGGCTGAGTGGACCGCCTCGGCTACCCCGAGGGTGGACACGATCGCCGTGTCCTTCTGCAGCGAAGCGAAATCGTTGAGCAGTGCGGGCAAAACGTTGCGCACTGCTTGGGGCAGCACCACGCGGCGCAACGTCGTGCGAGAACTCAGCCCCAGGCTGCGGGCGGCTTGGACCTGGGCACGGGGCACCGACATGAGGCCGGCGCGGTAGACCTCTGCCACATAGGCGGTGTACGAGAAGACAAGCACGAAACCCGCATAAACGACGGGCGACTGCGACGAGACCTCGGCAATGTTGAGCGACGGCACGCCGAAACCGACCCATAGCATCACCAGGATCACGGGGACCCCCCGGGCGAAGTCGGTGTAGCCGATTGCCAGGGCCCGGAACGGGAACAGCACCGGCCCTGTCGTGAGCCGCAAGGTCGCCAACCCCAGGGCAAGGACCAGGACGATGGCCTCGCACAGGCCCGAGAGCCAGATGTTGAGGAGAAAACCCTTGCCTACTGACAGGATGCCCTCGTTGTGGCGCCCGACGAGGGCCAACCACATTTGGTGGACGTTGAGGAAGCCGTTGCGGAAGGCGCTCGCCGACGGCGACGCCAGCGCTCCGGCGATGAGCACCAGCACCACCAACGTGGAGATCGTGCTGGCCGCGACGCCCGACCTGCCCCGCAGGCGGGGGCGATGGCTCGAGTACAGCGAGAGAGGCAGCGCGTCGCCGGCCCCCGGGCCACCGGGACCTGCCGGAGAGCTCGGTTGAGTCAGTGCCACCGTCGCCTAAGTCCCCAGAGCCCCTCGCACCTATGGCTTAAGCGCCGGTATGGAGTTGTAAATGGCGAGGTACCGCTTGGACAAGGCGGCTAGCTGGCCGTCGCGTCCCATAACTGTGAGTGCCGAATCGACGCACGGTACGAGCGGGTTGCCCTTGCGGAACAACAACCCATAATGCTCCCCGGTACTGGGGAACTGCCCCACCTGCACGCCGTGTTTGACCTCCGAGGAGGCCATGTACTGGCCGTCGGGGGTGTCGACGACGATCGCGTCGACCTGCTTTGTCTGGAGAGCCGCTACCGCTTCGTCCAGTGTGTTGTAGACGCGTGGTGAACGCGCCGGATGGATGTAGTCGAAAATGTAGGCGAGGCCCGTGGTGCCGATCTGGTCGCCGAACAGGTAGGTCTTCAACTGCGCCGGAGAGTGTTTGGCGACGATCGGGTCGGACTTCAGTGCCACGATTGATTGCGTCGTATCGTAGTAGCTGATCGAGAAGCTCACGACCTTCGCCCGGTCCGGCGTCACGGAGATCTCGTTTATGTCGAAGTCAAAAGCCTTGGGACCGGGGGCATAGCTCGAGTCGAATGCCTCTGTGACCCACTTGACCTCGCGGTGGTCAAATCCGAGAAGCGAACCCACGTCGTAAGCGACCGCCGACTCGTAACCCTGGCCATTGGAGGGCGTATTGTTGGAAAACCAGGGCTCGTAGGCGGGGTCGTCCGTAGCGACGGTCAGTACACCTTTGGAGTACGTCTCACGCTTTACTGCGCTGTTGCAGGCACTCAGTGACGGGTACGGAGCCGTTGAGACGGCAGCGGGGACGTCCGCTCGAGCGATGCTCATCCCGGTCGTCGCCGAGGCCGTGCCCGCTCCGCCCGTGGCGATGGCTGCAAGGCTCAACGCCGAGAACGCGGCTGCAGCCAGCATCTTCCGATTGTGCATGTTGCTCTCCAACAACACCGGGCTGTGCCTCGACCTGGGCAATCTCAGGTCCGAGGGCACAGAAGCTTGTCCGGAGCATACTCAACAAGGGGTACCGCGTCCGTGCACCTTGATGGCGGGGCGCCGCCAAAGATAGGGCGCACCCTGGTCGGCCAAGATGGCGCCGCACGTTGCGGTCGGCCTCGCTGCTAGCGGCTCGACAACCACCTTGACCAGGTCTGTGACGATGACGTGACGCCTCACGAACAGGCTTGCCGTAGGTACTGAACCGGCACTAGGAGGCGAAATGCGTTCAATGTTGACTTCGGTAGTCGCAGCGGCCATGGCCCTGGGCCTCCCGAACGCCGCCGAGGCTAGTGGCACGACCACGACGACCACCGTCCCGTCGCACCCCGCTTTGCAGGTTGCAGGTGACTGGATGGGGGCTTGCGCCCTTGTGCGTGGCGGCGAGGTGGAGTGCTGGGGCTACAACCCCGGTGGCCAACAAGGCGATGGCACCACGGTTACGACGATGACGCCGGTCGCGGTAACCGGTGTCAGGGGTGCCACCTCCGTGGCGAGCGGCGGCCAGTCCAACTGCGCCGTTGTAGCCGGGGGCCGTGTCAAGTGCTGGGGCCAGAACCAACTCTCGAACGGGGCGACCGGCCAGCTCGGCGCCGGTGGCAGCGAGGACCAGTCCCTCGTGCCTGTCGCGGTCCACGGTCTTAGCGGAGTGCGTACTCTCGTCGGCGACCAACTGAACTACGGGGCGACTGGTGGCTACTGCGCGATCACGTATGCCGGGAAAGTATGGTGCTGGGGCGAAAACGACGGGGTTGGCATGGCGGGAGGACCGATTGGTAACGGAGATCTCGGCAACGGTTCCGACGAAAAAGCGTCGGGGGTCCCCGTCCAGGTCAAAGGACTGACTGCCCCAGCCGAGAGCCTCGCTCCCGACGAGGCCGGATGGTGCGCACTGCTCGTGACCGGCCATGTCGAATGTTGGGGGGACAACCAGTACAACGAACTCGGCGATGGCCACCTGGGCAGCCTGACCGGGGCGAGCGGCAACGGCATCCAGCAGTTCTCCGACATAGCAGTCCCGGTGTTGCACCTGACTGGCGCTGTCAGCATTACGGCTGCACGCGCTACCTATTGCGCCGTTACCCGCACCTCGGTTGTCTGGTGCTGGGGAGGCGACAGCGCTGGGACGCTAGGGGACGGCCATAACGCGAACCCGGCCGAGAACTACGGCTCTGACGTGCCCGTAAGAGTCCTCGGGTTGGCCAACGTGAAGAGCCTGGCCTCCAACACCTACACGTATTGCGCGCTCTTGACCAACGGCAACGTGCGGTGCTGGGGCAGCAATGGCGACGGCAACTTGGGCAATGGCGACCTGGCAGAGAATTACTCGGACGCCCCCGTGCTGGTCAAGGATCTCGGCGGCGTCAAGTCCCTTTTCGGTGCCCCGGGCAACGGGCCGAACGGGCAGGTGTTCTGCGTCACCCTTGAAGCGAGCCCACGGGTGAAGTGCTGGGGCGGCAATGGTTTCGGCATGGTCGCGAGCGGCAATTCGCAGGCAAACTTCATATCCCCGCCACAGTTTGCGGTAGGCATGACTGCGGTCAAAAGTATCGTCCTCGGGACTTCAGGTGAGATCGCTTTCGCCCTCGCAACTGACGGTGCCGTCTGGTGGTGGGGCAACCAGGACCCCAAATACGCCACGCCGCAACCTGTCCCGGCGTTCGGCCCGGGCCAGTAGGGCCGCCCGAGGTCCCTCAGACCGGTCACCCCTTGATCGCTCCGCTGAGCCCGGTCCCGCGTAGGAACCATCGTTGAAGGAGCAGGAAACCTATGATCGGGACAAGACAGGCGATCAGCATGGCGGCGAGGAACACCCCGAGTTCCGTCTGACCCTGGATCGTCGGCAGCCGGACCGACAACGGCTGCTTGCTTGCGTCAGTCAGGACAAGCAGCGGCCAGAGGAAGTCCTTCCACGAGCCGAGCACGGCAAAGATGGATACGACACCGAGGATCGGCTTTGACATCGGCAACACGATCGACAAGAAAAGACGGACCGGACCGCAGCCGTCGACACGTGCAGCTTCGAACAACTCGCGCGGGAGGTTGTCAAAGAAGCGCTTCATAAGCACTACGTTGAACGCGCTCGCCGCCTCCGGCAGCCAGATCGCCCAGTAACTGTCCACGTACGTGCCGCCGATCAGCGGCGGGTGGACGATCTCTATGTAGAGCGGTACCAGTAGCACCACCGAGGGGACAAACAAAGTCGTCAGTAGTGCGGCGGTGATCAACCTGCCCCACTTGGGCCGGAGTACCGAAAGGGCGAACGCGCCGGTCGAGGCGATGATGATCTGAAAGATCAACGCGCCCAAGGCGATGACGATCGTGTTCCATAGGTAGAGCCCGATATCGACCTGCGTCCAAGCATCCGAGACGTTGCTCCAAGCGAGCCCGTGCGGGAAGACAGACATCGGCTGAACGAGCGTGTCCTGCGTGGGCGTGATCGCCGCCTTGGCGAGCCACAAGATCGGGCCGAGGCCACAAACGACGAGCAGCACGAGGAGCGCTCCGTGCGCGGTCCCGAGGCCGTACTTGACGCTGCGCCGGTTCCAGTCGGCCCGGGACACAATGCCCCGCGGAGTTTCCTGAGGCCCTCTGGCGCGCTTGCTCCGGAACTGCAGGGCGCTCACGACCTGCTCCAAGAACGAGTCGCCCGCAGGTAGATCAGTGAGAAAACCGCCAAGAAGGCGACCAGCATCAGACTGAGCGCAGCGGCCTCTCCGTAGCTCCCGCCGAGCGAGTTGCCGAAAGCGTAGTTGTAGATCAGCAGGAGCACCGTCATCGTGGCGTTGTCAGGGCCTCCCGAGGTGAAGAGGTAGGGTTCCAGGAAGACCTGCGCCGTACCAATGATCTGCAAGATCATCGTGACGAGCAGGATGGTGCGCATCTGCGGCAGGGTGACGTGCCAGATCTTCTTCCAGAGCCCGGCACCGTCGGCCGAGGCCGCCTCGTAGAGCTCCGAGTTCACGCCCAGCAACGCGGCGAGATAGATGATCACGGTGCCACCGGCATTAGCCCAGGTTGACTCGAGTACCAGTGATGGCATGGCCGCCTGTTCGGACTGGATCCACGGCTGTGGCCCGATCCCGACCCAGTGCAGCATCGTGTTGAACACGCCGGTCGGCCCGGCGTCGTAAAAGAACTTCCAAAGTAGGACTGCAACAACCGGCGGGATCACGACTGGAAGGTACGCAAGCGCACTATAAAGGCGGCGCCGTTTGCGGACTTCACTTATCAGCACGGCCACCACCAGCGGGACCGGGTAGCCAAAGATCAAAGCGAGCCCAGCGAACTCCGCAGTGTTCCTAACTGCGATCGGGAACAGCGGGTCGTGGAGCACCTCGCTGAAGTTCTGGAGCCCGACCCAGGTCGGTGCCTGCACCAGGTTCGTGTGCTGGAACGACATCAGCACGAGGCGGACGATCGGGTACCACGAGAAGGCAGCGAACACGACAAGCATCGGCAGCAGGAACAACAGCCTGGAAATCCCCCCGCGCCTGGCCCAGGTCAGTAACGCACGCCGAAAGGGCGCGCTTCTCGCCGCCACAGGGGAGGCCCGCGTCGCCGGCGCGGGCTCCCTCTGCCTTACCTTTGGTTTAGTTAGGTTGGCCGTCGACATAGTGTCGTGCGGGCCTGCGAGTGTTGCCGGGGGTGTTCGCTGCACCAGCGGCACCGCCCGGGCCTAATAAGGCCGGCAGTCTTATGATCCCGACTCAATTGATTTCTGGCCAACGGGGTTGGCGGCCGCGAGCAGGGCCGAGGGGTTCGCGTTGGGGTTGGTCAGGACGGCTTCGACAACTGAATCAAGGTCCCCGTAAACGGCCTGGGTGGCCGCTTCTGGCTCGGGGATTATCTTGTCCTTGAAGATGGCCGTGGTGAAGGGGGCCATTTGGTTGAGGGGGACGTTGATGTAGGGCTTGATCCAGCTGTTTGAGAGGTTCTGCTGAGCCTGGTTGAAGATCGGGACTTCGGGCGTACCGATCGGCTGCTTGTTTGCAGCCAATGTCTTGGCATTCCGGACCGCCTGCTGCTCGTTCACCAAAGGCTGCATGTAGTAGAAGTCGATCCACTTCACTGCCGCCGCTACCTGTGCCGGCGTCGACTTGACGCTGACTGCGGCGAGCGTACCGCCGCCGAGGACGCCGGCGGTCGGGGCGTTCACCAACGGGATCGGCGCCAGGCCGTAGATGCTCGGGTTGATGTTGTAGGACTGCACCATGTTGGTGTACACGTCAGAGCCGCTGATGAACATGCCGACCTGACCGGCTGCAAATGCCTGGTTGATGTCACTCCAGCCCCAGTCGAAGTCGGAGCCCATGGAGTCGTCGGTCCAGCGCATCTTCTTAAGCATGTCCAGAGCCTGGACCGCCTCCGGGTTGTCGAACGTCGCCTTTGCGCTAGCACCGATGCCGCTCTCCATCCGGCCACCGAGAGCGTAGTCGAGCGTGGTCAGGATCCAGCCGGCGGTGTTGTCGTTGGCTCCCATCTCCGCGTAACCGGCCATACCGGTCTTGTCGGAGATCTGCTTCGCGTCAGCCTCGAGCTGCGCCCACGTCGTAGGCGGGTCGTCCGGGTTGAGGCCGGCCTCGCTGAAGAGATGGCGGTTGTAGGTCAGTGCCTGGGCGTAGGACGCGGTCGGGATGGCTATGACTTGTCCCTTGGCGTCGATGCCTTCGGCGATGACAGCCGGGTTGAACTTATTGAAGTACGGCAGCGCCTTGGCGTACACGGTCAGATCGGCGAGTTGCCCGTTCTCGCCGAGAGAACGACCGTCAGTGAACGGGACGGTGAACACGGTCGGAAGCGTCCCAGCGGCCAACTTGGCGGCAAAGGTTGAACCGAGCCACTGGTACTGGACAGACGTGACCTCGATACCCGGGTTGGCGTTCTCGAACTGCTTGACCTGACTGTTGAACGCGGCCGTCGCAGCGGCGGTGCTGCCCGGGATCAACGAAGCGACACTGATCTTGACTACCGGCACGCCGGCGGCGGCCGTCGAAATCGAGCCGGCAGCGACAGCCACCAAGCTCGCTCCGGCGATGAGCGCACCACCCATGCGGGTGGACGTACTCGCCCTGGTCTTGAACGTCATTACCTTCTCCTCTCCCTCGCTAGGATCTGTCTTGCGTCCGAGGCGAACCCGGGTCGAACGCGGCCCGGTCTGTGGTCTGGACGAGCCAGACCGTGGTGTCTTGCGACAACTTGTCGCCGACAAGTTCTGCGCTCTTGATGAGGACGTCTGCACCTGCAGGCAACTCGAGCGGCTGAGAGCCGAAGTTGACGATGCAGGAGAAGCTCTCCCCCCGTGTAAAAGCGATTACGTCCTCGCCGTAGTCCAGCCAGCTCAACTGGCTCCCGGTACCCCACGGCGCCTGGCGGCGGGTACGCAGCCCGGCTCGGTAGAGGCTGAGCATCGAGCCCGGGCCCGCGGTCTGAGCCTCTACGGAAAGGCGCGCCCAACCATCGGGTTGATGATCGAGCCACAGCCGGGCGTTCGGGTTAGGGCTGAAACCGTACGGCGGCTTCGTGCCAGACCATGGGAGCGGGACGCGGCAGCCGTCGCGGCCCGGGTCGACGCCTCCGGAGCGGAGCCACATCGGGTCCTGGCGCTTGTCGGGCGGGATGTCCTCCACCTCGGGCAGGCCGAGCTCTTCGCCCTGGTAGATGTACATAGAACCAGGTAGCGCCATCGCAAGGAGGGCGGCAGCTCGTGCGCGGCGCTCGCCGCGCACGAGGTCAGTCGGTGTCCCTTCGCGCTTTGCCCCAAACGCGAAACCGCTGTCGGCACGCCCGTACCGCGTGACCGAACGCGTGACATCGTGATTGGAGAGCACCCAGGTAGGCGGTGCATCGACAGGTGCGTGCGACGCGAGAGCCGACTTGATCGAGGCCCGCATCGCGCCGGGCTCCCACGGGCAAGCTAGGAAGTCAAAGTTGAACGCGGTGTGGAGCTCGTCGGGGCGAAGATAGCGCGCAAGTCGCTCGGCGTCAGGCAGCCAAACCTCGCCGACGAGCACGCGCGGTTCGGTATAGCTGTCGGCCACTGCCCGCCAGCGCCGGTAGACGTCGTGCAACCCGTCGCGGTCGGTGAACGGGTGCTCACCGGGGGCGGCGTCCAGCGGCTCTTCGGGGAGCTCTGGGTCCTTGAGCAGGAGAGCCGCCGAGTCAATGCGCACGCCGGCCACGCCGCGGTCGAACCAGAAGCGCAGGATGTCCTCGTGCTCCTTCCAGACCTCCGGGCGGTCCCAGTTGAGATCGGGCTGCTCAGGGGCAAACAGGTGCAGGTACCACTCACCGTCGGCGACGCGTGTCCAAGCTGGCCCACCAAAGATCGACTGCCACTCGTTCGGTGGTAGCTCGCCCTTGGCGCCTCTTCCGGTACGGAACCAAAAACGCTGACGGGCGAAGGACTCACTGGGTGCGAGGAGCGCCTCCCTGAACCACGGGTGCTGGCTCGAAACGTGGTTCGGGACAACGTCGACGATCGTCCGCATCCCCAGCCTGCGGGCGTCGGCGATCAGCTGCTCAGCTTCCCAAAGGGTCCCGAACGCGGGATCGATCGAGCGGTAGTCAACGATGTCGTACCCGGCGTCGGCCAGTGGCGACGGGTACCACGGGCTGAACCAGATGGCGTCGACGCCGAGCCCCGCCAGGTAAGGGAGGTGTGCCCGGACTCCGGCCAGGTCCCCCGTGCCGTCACCGTTGGCGTCGGCAAAGCTCCGAACGTAGACCTGGTACACGACAGCATCGCGCCACCAAGGCTGTTCGGCCGGGCGCTCAGGTTGAGCCAGTTCGCCATCGGCCTCCCTCGGGCCTGCCTCCATCACGCTGCCAAGAATGGCACAGTAGACAAATGAATGCAAGAGTTGAACATATAGTCGACTTTTTACATACAAATTAACGTAAGAGACGTGGCTTACACTGTTCTGGAGATGACCGCCGTCAAAGCGCCGAGGCCGGGCTGGGAGGCTGATATGACCGTGACCGCGTCAGTGTCGGTGGCGATATCGCTACGGCCCTCTGGCGGACGATGTCTGCGGTTGGTTCGTCGGACCGCCTGGGATGCATCAACTGGTCGATAAATTCCAGTAACACAGCGCAAAACACAGGAGAACTTGACCTAGAATTGCGAGACAATGGCGCACAAGCTGACAGTCGTTGCAGAGAAAGTAGGGGTGAGCGAAGCGACGGTTAGTCGCGTCCTCAATGGTCGCCCTGGCGTTTCTGCAGCGACGCGCACCGCAGTCCTCACCGCTCTCGACGTCCTCGGTTACGAGCGTCCCACCAAGTTGCGGGGCAAGCGCGCAAGGCTTGTTGGCCTGGTCCTCCCCGAGTTGGGGAACCCTATTTTCCCGGCCTTGGCTGAGGTGGTCGGCGGTGCGTTGGCCCAGGGGGGCTTCACGCCGGTGCTGTGCGCGAGCGGCCCAAACGGCCTGTCGGAACCCGACTACGTCAACATGCTGCTGGACCAGCATGCTTCGGGGGTGATCTTCGCGGGGGGCAACTTCGCCGAGGCCGACTCGTCCCACGCCCACTACCAGCTGTTGCGCGAGCGGGCGTTGCCAGTGGTCCTGGTCAACGCCTCGAGTGACGACCTAGCTTTCGCCCAGGTGTCGACTGATGACACCGTCGCCACTGAGCAGGCGTTCAACCACCTTCGGACGCTGGGCCACGAAACGGTAGGGATGATCCTCGGTCCCGAGGACCACATGCCGAGCCGGTTCCGCCTTGCAGCATTCGAGAAGCTCACTGGCTCCGTTGCTGCCGGCGGACCATCGCGCGTCGAGCACGTCCCGTTCTCCCTCGAAGCCGGCCACGCCGCGGGAGGCCGCCTGGTGGGCCGGGGCACGACGGGAATTATCTGCGCGAGCGACCCCTTGGCCCTGGGGGCCGTTAGAGCTGTACGTAGGCTCGGGCTGCGTGTGCCCGAAGACGTCTCGATCGTAGGTTACGACGATTCTGCCCTCATGATGTGCACCGATCCTCCTCTCACCACCATCCGCCAACCGATCGAGTCGATGGGCCGCGCAGCGGTCAAGCTGCTGGCCAGCCAAATAGACGGGACCACGGCCACCCCTGAGCGGCTGCTTTTCGAACCGGAGTTGGTCGTCCGAGGTTCGACGGCTCCCCCGGCGGCCCGGGCCAACCCCATCGCTAGCCCTGTACCAAGCGGGCGGGAGCCGTCGCCCTAGCCCGAATGCATCCGGTCAAATGTGCCGAGGAATAGCCGTTTTCCACGTATTGGGTCGCATCTTCGCGCGGTTTGTATTGAATGCTTGGCACGATGTGCGAGCCCGCCAGGTCGACCTTGGTAAGGTCCCTCGCACTGGATATGAGATTATTGCTGACGACGGCGTCGGTCGGTTTGAGAGCGACCCGTTCAACCTAGGGTCGAAAACGACGCTGCTCAGACAGTTA
>DATJMJ010000151.1:0-16941 GCA_035508795.1 Acidimicrobiales bacterium | reverse complement strand
ACGGCGGGCACCGCGATCGAGCCGTCCCCCACTGCACCGTCCCCGTGAGCGGCCTCCCTGCCAACCTGGGCCCCTCCCGCAGGCTCGCCTCCAGGGCCCGGCGCCGCCCCGGTCACCCCGCTCGCGATCAGGTCGCCGGCGCCGGCGATCTCCTCGACAGAACGGTCGACCGGGTGGAAGCAGGCGTAGGGGTGGCCTTTGTCGTCGCCGCCGAGAGGCGGCTCCTCGGAGCGGCAAACGTCGGTGGCGTAACGGCACCTCGGGCTGAAGCGGCAGGCCACCAGTGGCCTCGACAAGTCGGGCGGCAGCCCGGGGATGGCGTACAGGCGTTGCCACTTGTCCTGGTCCATCTGGGGGATGGAGGCGAGCAGCGCCTCGGTGTAGGGATGGTGGACGTCGTTGAAGAGCCGCTCCGTCGTGGCGGCCTCAACGACCTTCCCGGCGTACATCACCATCGTCCGGTCGGCGTGCCCGGCGATGACACCCATGTCGTGCGTGATCAGGAGGACCGCCATGCCGAGGCGGGTTTTCAGTTCGTCGATGAGCGAGAGGATCTGCGCCTGGATGGTGACGTCGAGGGCGGTAGTCGGCTCGTCCGCTATAAGAAGTTTCGGCTCGCAGGCGAGCGCCATGGCGATCATCACCCGCTGGCGCAACCCGCCGGAAAGTTGGTGCGGGTAGTCGTCCAACCTCTCTGTCGGGTTGGGCATGCCGACGAGCCCGAGGACTTCGGCCGCCCTCGCCAGCGCCCGCCGCTTGCTCTGTTTCTTGTGCAGCACCACGCTCTCGGAGATCTGGCGCCCGATCGTCATCGTCGGGTTGAGGGAGCTCAAAGGGTCCTGGAAGATCATCCCGATCTCGTTGCCCCGCACCGCCCGGATCTCTTCGAGCGACATGTGGGTGAGGTCCCGGCCGTCGAGGCGGGCCGAGCCTTCGACGATATGGCCGCCGGTCGGGAGGAGCTTCAGGACCGACAGCGCCGTCATGGTCTTGCCGCACCCGGACTCCCCCACGAGCCCGAGAGTCTCGCCTTTGTCGATCGAAAGCGATACGCCGTCGACCGCCTTGACGACCCGCGTCCGTAGCTGGATGTAGGTGTGCAGGTCTTCTATTTCGAGGATGCTCATGCCGGCAAGTTGGTTATCAGCGCTCTTGCAGCCGGACTTCGAAGCTGTCCCGCAGAGCGTCTCCGATGAAGTTGAAAGCCACCACGATCAAGATGATGGCGACAAGGGGCGGGTAGACCTCCCACCAGTAACCGTCCGAAAGGAAATTGCTCCCCTGGGAGAGCATCTCGCCCCAACTGGCGTGGGGGAAGGGAAGGGAAAACCCGAGGTACTGGAGGATCGCCAGCACCAAGATGGCGTCGGCGACCTGGAAGGTCGCGTTGACGATGATGGTGCCGACGGCGTTGGGGATTATGTGGCGGAAGACGACCCGGCGGGACTTGCCGCCCATGACCTTTACCGCGTTGACGTACTCGCGGGTCCGCAGAGACAGGGTTTCGCCTCTCACGAGGCGGGCGGGCGCGAGCCAGGACAACCCGGCGAGCACCACGATCAGCAACCAGGTGGTCGGGGCGATGATGGTCGAGATGAAGATGAAGAGGAAAACCACCGGGATGGCGAGGAAAATGTCGACGATCCTCATCATGACCGTGTCGACGATCTTGCCGAAATAACCGGCGATCGCGCCGTAGACCACGCCGGTGCACGTGGCCAGGATCGCAACCGACAAGCCGATCTCGATCGAGCTCTGGCCCCCGACCATGAGCCTGCCGAGCACGTCAAAACCGTTGTTGTCTGTGCCCAAGAGGGCGGACCCCGACGGCGCGTCATTACTGTTGATGATGTTGGTATCGATCTGGTTGGTGTGGTAAAAAAGCGGTCCCACAAAACAAAAAACGACCGATATGAGGACGATCGCCACGCCCACGATGGCAAGTTTGTTTTTGGTGAAAGTGCGGAAGACGAGCTGGAAGACCGTCCCCTGCTGGAATACCTCGCCGCCCTCTTGGTCCTCGTCGGCCCGTTCTTTGGTGGCTAACGCGTCCCACTCGGGCGAGGCGGCCGCAGGCATCAGCGCCATCAGTAGCGCACCCTCGGGTCGAGCACCGCGTATGTGACGTCGGCGAGGAGGTTGCCGACGACGGTGGCGAGCCCGATCAGGACGGTTATCCCGACCATGACGGGGAAGTCGTAACTAGTGGCAGCGGTGAAGTACTCGAGCCCGAGGCCCTGGAAATTGAACAGTTGCTCGATCACGAGCCCTGCGGTGAGCACAGCCGGCAGCGACAGGCCGATGAGCGTCGTCACCGGGACGAGGGAGTTGCGGAGCACATGGCGCCACAAGATGAGGCGCTCGGAAAGGCCTTTCGCCCGCGCCGTGCGTATGTAGTCCTGAGCGAGGCTGTCGATCGCGGCCGAGCGCATGTACCGCGAAAACAGTGCGTAGGTCACGAGGGTCAGCGTGATGACCGGCAGTATGAGGCCCGAAGGGTGGGCGAGCATCGCCCCGATGGTCGCCCCCTGGGGAGCGATGGCCGGGAAAACCTTGAACTTGATGGCCAGCAGTGCGATCAATATGAGCCCGAGAGCGTACGAAGGCATCGAGTAAAGGATGAACGACACCGCAGTCCCGGCGTAATCCCAGCCGCGGTTGCGCTTTACGGCTTGCGACACACCCACCGGGACGGCGATGAGCACGGCGAGGACGAGCGAAGTGCCGACGAGCATTATGTCGCGCGGCAGGTCATTCAAGATGATGCTGTCGACGCTGCGGTTTTGCTTGTAAGAAAAACCGAGGTTGCCGTGGACCAATTTGTCGAGGAAGACCCAGTACTGGTACCACACCGGGCTGTCGAGGCCGTTGGCCTTGTTGAACCCCGCTATCTGCTGTTGGGTCGCCCTGCCGCCGATTATGGCGCGGGCGATGCCGCCGGGGAGGAGGTGCTCCAGGAAGAAGGCGATCATGGTCACCCCGACGATGACCACGACGGCCTGTCCTAAGCGCCGGATTATGTACCCGGTCAACTGGAGCGCCTCATCCCTTGTGCGGTCCTACAGCAGCCCTGTCCTCCTACAACCTTGCCTGGCCTACTTGGTGAGGTACCAGGTCTCGGGGGTCAGGTTGGAGAAGGTGTTGTTCGTGAAACCACCGAGGTGGTCCGAGGTGAGGGTGATGTTGCCCTGGCCGACGTCGCCGGTGGCGGTCGGGATGTAGACCACGGGCAGCTGCTCTTCCATGTAGTTCTGGTATGCGTCCAGGGCTGCTACGCCGGCGGGGCCCGAAGGCGCCGTCAGGGTCGCCTCGGTCAGTGCCGTGGCCTTGGGGTCGCTGTAACCCTCGAAGTTGGCGGCGGCTCCCGGCAGGAAGATCGACTCACCCGTCGGCAGGAAGTCGGGGGCATAGATCCAGCCTGCGCCCCAGTCCTCTGCGGTCCACTGGCACTGGGCCGGCTTGGCCGTCGTCCCCGGGCCGCAGTCGACGGCGGTGCTGATGACCGTCACGAACGGGTGCGTCGTCAGCTCGAGGTTGATGCCAACCTGGCTTGCCTGCGACTTGAGGTCGGCGATCGACTCGGCAACTGTCACGACACCGCTCTGGTAGTCGAGGTTGAAGGCGAGCTTGAGGCCTTGTGCCTTGGGGTCACCCGGTGCACAGAGCTTCCAGTTGCCGCAGGTCGCGGTCTCCCCCGGCCCGACGTCCTTCCAGCCGTGCGACTTCAGCAGGTTGGCGGCGTCCGAGACGCTGAACACGTAGGGGTTCTGTGTCTCGTTCTTGTCGTAGAAGTTGTTTGGCGGCGCCAGCGGTACCGGCCCGTAGGTCGGGGCGGCATAACCGCCGAATATCTTCTTGATCCACCCCGGTTGGTCGACCAGGTGCTGGAAGGCCTGGCGGAAGTAGAGCTGGCGGAACACCGGCCCAAAGGTCGGGTTACCGAGGTTGAGCGGGAAATAAGCGAAGCTGAAGGTGGTGAAGTTGGTCGCTGTATAACCCTCTCCTTCGATCGACTTCAGCTGCGGCAGGTACTGGTCGGGCAGGTTGACCACGGTTGCCGCGTTCGGGCCGCCGGACCTGGCGAGGTCGAGGATCGCCTGGCCGCTCGAGCTGGGCAGCTCGACGTACTTGGAGAGAGTGGGCTTGGGCGACCCGGAGTAGTCCGGGTTGGGGACGAAGGTCGCCTCACCGGTGCTCGTGTAGCTCTGGAGCGACCAGGGGCCGTCCACGACCGACCAGATCGCGCTCGGGGCGTAGTCGGCGGTGTTCTTGGCCAAACCGTTCAAGAAGTTGTAGACGGCCTTGGCCCCGGACGGCGTCGTGTCTGGCAGGTTTGCCGCCGTCGGGCTCGGTGCCGGCTGGGAGAGCGACGTGCGGTCCCAGGCGATGGGGATCGGCGTGATCTGCGACAGCTCGTTGTAGATGAACCAGGTCGGGTTGTAGGCCTGCTTCAGGTGGAACACAACCGTAGAGGAGTTGGGGTAGGCGACCGAAGCCACGTTGTCGGGGAAGTACCCTGGCGTGTAGTCGCAGTAGGCGTCCGGGGTCCCCTTTTCGGCCTGGTAGATGTTCATCCAGAACTCGACGTCACGGCTGCTCACGGTTTCGCCGTCGGACCACTTCCAGTCCTTCATGTTGACCGTGACGGTCTTGTCGCCGTTGGCGAAAACAGGGGCGTTCGCGAGGCTGTAATTGATGTCCAGGGTCGGCTGGTTGTTGTTGCCGAACCAGTAGAGCGGCCGGTACATCAGCCAGAACATCATGCCGAAGTTTTGGAAGCCACAGTTTTGGGCGTTGACATAGGGGAAGATGTAGTTGGGGGCGCTGCCCGGCTGCTCGACCACGTAGGCCGTGCCTCCGCTGATCTTGGTGCCCACGGCGGGGAGCGGGGTCGTCGGCCCGAAGGTCGGGCCACCTGCGTTCGCCGGCGTGGTCGACGTGACCACCATTGCGCCGGCCATGCCCACCAGCCCGGCGACCCTTGCTCCATTTGTCACAACGCGCCGCCACCTCCCGAGGGAGCCTACGGCAGGACTAGATACGCCTTTAGCGTTGAATTTCATATGTTTATGCGCCTTTCGCTAATTGGGGTGCCCGGCCCGTCCCTGGCTCTGCAGGAGCCCGCACTCGGCTTAAATGCCTCCGGTTCTCACTGCAAACGGATAGCGAGGATCATCGTGGTAAAGGCAAACGCGATGGCGGTGAAAACTGTAAACCGGTCCAAGTTGCGCTCTACGACGCTCGAAGCGGCTGCCGCCGACCCCAGTCCCCCCCCGAACATCTCGGAAAGACCCCCTCCTTTGCCGCTATGGAGCAAAACAGAGATAACCAGGGTTACACAAAGCACAATATGGATCGAGATCACCACCCACGTGATCACCACTAGCCGGTACCTCCTCGTTTATCAATTGGGTTGACTACCTACGGTGCCTTCCGATATGGAGGGCTGCACACAACTTAGCAAGACCTGCCAGGCCGTACCCGGCAGTGACTAGGTACTGCTGGCCGGTCGGTACCTAGACGCAGGCCTTTTGAAGCCGGTAGAGCCCGGCCCCACCCGCAAGGCGCCGGCAACGTCTGCCGGCAAATAGGCCCGCCAACGGCTTTAGGCGGTCCCGAGGCGCACTATGGCGGCGAAACGCTCGGCGTCGAGGCTTGCGCCGCCGACCAGGGCGCCGTCTATGTCCGCCTGGGCGATGAGCTCGCCGATGTTTGAGGGCGTCACCGACCCCCCGTACTGCACCCGCAAGCCTGCCGCTGTACCCGTGCCGTAATTGTTTGCGACCCAGGCCCGGATCGCCTTGCACATTTGCTGGGCGTCCTCGGCGCTCGCAGTGCGCCCGGTGCCGATGGCCCAGATGGGTTCGTAAGCTATGACGACGTCGGGCACCTGATAAGCCGACACGTCTTTGAAGTCGGCTTCCAGCTGGCCGATCACTTTTGCCTCCGTGCTCCCCGCCTCGCGCTCGGCAAGCGTCTCGCCTACGCAGAGGATGGGGACCATTTTGTGGCTGAGCACAGCCCGCAGCTTCTCGTTCACGAACGAGTCCGTCTCCCCGAAGAGCTCACGGCGCTCGGAGTGGCCGACGATCACGTAGCGCACGTTGAGCTTGGCGAGCATGACCGGGCTCACCTCGCCGGTAAAGGGGCCCGAGTCGGCCGGGTGGACGTCCTGGGCGCCGAGACCTATCGGGATCTCGTCCGCGTCGAGCAGCGTCTGGACCGAACGCAGGGCGGTGAACGCCGGGTGGACCGACACGTCGGCCCGCTCGTAGTCGGCCGGGGTCAAGGTGTAGGCCAACTTCTGGACGACCGCGATGGCGTCCAGGTGCGTGTGGTTCATCTTCCAGTTGCCGCTGACCAGCGGCTTGCGGGCCGTCACCGCTGCGCTTGGCGGGCGGCCGCCTCCCGCAGGGCCGCCAGGCCGGGCAGGTCGCCGGATTCGATGAACTCGAGCGACGCACCGCCGCCCGTAGAAAGGTGGTCGACCTGGTCGTCGAGGCCGAACTGCTTGAGCGCGCTCGCACTGTCGCCCCCGCCGACGACGGTGAACGCCTTGGTCGTGGCGACGGCCTCGGCAACTGTGCGCGTGCCTGCGGCAAAGCGCGGGTCCTCGAAGACTCCCATCGGCCCGTTCCAAAAGACCGTCGCTGCCTCCGCGATCTCGTCCGCGAAGGCTGCAGCCGTACCCGGGCCGATGTCGAGCCCGAGCCACTCGTCGGGGACGTCGGCTCCCACGTCGGCCATCTCGCCTTCGGGCTCGCGCCCGGCCCCGAACACGCCACCCGGTGAGAGGGCCACGATGTCGGTCGGGAGGAGGACTTTCTTGCCCTTGGCCGATGCGGCCTCGAGGACCTTCGCACACGCTTCGACGTGCCCGCTCTCGAGGAGGGAGCCGCCCGTGCTGTGCCCCTGGGCCGCGAGGAAGGTGAAGCACATCCCGCCGCCGACCACCAGCGTGTCGACCTTGTCGAGCAGGGCGTCTATCACGCCCAGCTTGTCGGACACCTTGGCTCCGCCGAGGACGGCGACGAACGGGCGCTCGGGCTTTTGCAGGAGCCCGTCCAGGACCTCGACCTCGCGGGCGAGGACCCGGCCTGCCGCCGAGGGCAGGAACTGGGGCGGGCCGACGATGGAGGCGTGCGCCCGGTGGGCGGCGCCGAAGGCGTCGTCGACGTAGAGGTCCTGGCCCTCGACGAGCGAAGCCACAAAGGCCGGGTCGTTGGCCTCCTCGCCCGGGTTGTAACGGAGGTTTTCCAGCAGCTCGACCCGGTTGGTGCTCGCACCTGCGGCTTCGAGCAGCTCGAACAGCCGCACGCGCACGGGCTCGATCGAGTACTTGGGGTCGGGCTTGCCCTTGGGGCGCCCGAGGTGGCTGCATACCGTCAGCTTCTCCGGCCCCTCGTTCAGGAGCCAGGTCAGCGTTTCGATCGGCAGGCGGATGCGCAGGTCGTCGGTGATGACGCCGCCGGCGAGGGGCACATTGAAGTCGCAGCGCACCAGCACCCGCTTGCCCTGGAGCGGGCGCAGGTCTTCGAGCAGAGGCAGTTTCATCTCGTTCGGCGGCAAGCGGCTACGGTCAGCGGCCGACGAGGACCGTCAGGTCGACGAGGCGGTTGGAGTAGCCCCACTCGTTGTCGTACCAACCGAAGATCTTGACGAGCGACCCCAGGGCAATCGTCAGCTTCGAGTCGAACGTGCAGCTGGCCGGCGAGCCCACGATGTCCGAGCTCACGATCGGCTCGTCGGTGTAGACGAGGTAACTGGCCAGGCTGCCCTTGGTCGCTGCCGCCTTGAAGGCCTCGTTGACCTCTTCCACCGTCACGTCACGGCTCAATATGCCGGTGAAGTCCGTGATCGACCCGTCCTGGACAGGGACCCGCAGGGCGGAGCCGTCCAGGCGCCCCTTCATGTTGGCTAGCACCAGGCTCGTGGCCCGGGCCGCTCCCGTGCTTGCAGGCACGATGTTGGCCGCTGCGGCTCGCGCCCTGCGGAGATCCTTGTGGACGAGGTCGAGCAGGTTTTGGTCGTTCGTGTAGGCGTGGACGGTCGTCATCAGGCCCTTTTCGACCCCGAAGGCGTCGTCGAGGACCTTGATCATCGGCACGAAGCAGTTGGTCGTGCAGCTGGCGTTGGAGATCACGTGGTCCTTGGCGGGGTCGTAGGTGTCGTCGTTGACCCCCATGACGAAAGTGGCGTCCACGTTGGTCGCCGGGGCCGAGATGATGACCCGCTTGGCACCGCTCTGGAGGTGTGCCTTGGCCTTCTCGCCGTCGGTGAACTTGCCCGTCGACTCGATGACGACGTCCGCCCCGAGCTCGCCCCAGGGGATGAGGGCAGGGTCCTTCTCCGAGAAGACCTTGAAGCTGTGGTTGCCCACGGCGATCGTGTCTTCGGAGACCTTGACCTCGTGCTTCAGAGTGCCGAAGGTCGAGTCGTACTTGAGGAGGTGAGCGTTGGCTGCCGGCGGTGCCAGGTCGTTTGCGGCGACGACTTCGACGTCCGCCCCGGTCTCCAGGACAGCCCGCAGGTAATTGCGCCCGATACGGCCGAACCCATTTATCCCAACCCTGACAGTCATTTCAGTACCTCCACTGTGTGCGGCCTTGTCTCTGCGGCGCGGTGTCGCTCCTTGGCCCGAGCTGCGGCCCTTAGCTGCTCAGCCACCGCCAATCCTAGGCGACGCCCCGCTTGGTGCCGCCAAGCAGCAGGTCCCATGACGAGAGGGACTTTGGTCCCTGCCAGGCCGCGCCCCACCCTCGCCCGGCGACTAGCGCGCCACGAGGCCGGCGAGCGCCTCGGCCAGGCGCGCCGGGTCGTGAGCGTGACCGTCCGGGCCCGACACGGCGGCTTCGACTACATTGGCGCCCGCCAGCAGCTCCTCGCTCCTCGCCGGCGCGCCCGAAGGAGTCGAGGGGTCGCAGAGCACGCTGCTGACGGCGACCCCGTGCGAGGCGAGCGCCGCCAGGTGGGCGTCGGCGTCGTAACCGGAGGTCTCGGGCTCCTGCGGTCCCAGGTTGCATACATAAACGGTCCCGCCGCGCCTGCGCCCCTTGGACCGCTCGGCGAGCGCATCGCGGATCCCCGGTACCGCACAGACGGCCAGCACGCTCGTGTACAGCGAGCCCGGCCCCAGGACCACCTGGTCGGCACCGGCGATGGCGGCCAGCACCGGCTCGGGCGCCGAGGCGGTGGGAGGGCTCAACCAGACGCGCCGTACGGGCACCGGGGAATGGGTTATCGCCGCCTGGCCTTCGATTTCCGCCGGGCCTCCGGGGCCGTCCACCTCTGCCCACAGCTGCACCGCTTCAGAGGTCGCGGGCAGGATCCTCGCTGTGGCACCCACCAGGCGCCCGAGCTGGGCTGTCGCTTCTGCGAAGTCCCCCAGCGTCTCGCTCAGGCCGACCAGCACCAGGTTCCCGAGCGAGTGCCCGGCAAGCTCGCCCTCGGCGAAGCGATGGTCGAGCGCTTCGGCCCACAGCTTTTGCTCGGGCGAATCGCCCGCGATCGCCAGCAGGCAGCGCCTGACGTCGCCGGGCGCCGGGCCGCCCCACCAAGCCCGGAGGCGCCCGCTCGAACCTCCGTCATCTGCTCCCGACACCACCGCCGTTACGCTCCCGGCGTAGCGCGACACCGCCGAGAGCGTCACTGCCAGCCCGTGGCCGCCGCCCAGAGCGACCACGTTTGGCCGCCCGGTCCTCACCGCTCGACGTCTCGGTGCGTGACGCTCGGGTTGTAGCCCCTCTTGCGCAGCCGCACCGCTATCTCCTCGGCGAGGACAACGCTGCGGTGGCGGCCGCCGGTGCAACCAATAGCGATCGTCAAGTAGGACTTACCTTCTCTTATGTACGCCGGCACGAGGAACTTGAAAAGGTCCTCGACCAGCTCGAGGAACTCCTTGGCCTCCTGCTGGCCCAGCACGTACCTCTTGACAGGCTCGTCCAGGCCCGTCAAGGGGCGCATAGCCTCTACCCAGTGAGGGTTGGGCAGGAAACGGACGTCGAGCACATTGTCGACGTCGAGGGGGACCCCGTGCTTGAAGCCGAAGCTGAGCACGAGGATCTGCATCGCCCCGTCCTCGTCCCCCCCGAAAAGCTCGGCGATGCGCTCACGGAGCTGGTTGACGTTCAGGTCGGTCGTGTCGACCACTACGTCGGCGCGTTCTTTGATCGGCTCGAGGCGGACGCGCTCGTCGGCGATCGCTTCTGCGACTCCTTCATGGCCGAAGGGGTGGCGGCGGCGGTTGCCCTCGAAGCGGCGGATGAGCACCTCGTCCGAAGCCTCGAGGAACAGGACCCTGACCCTCTCCCCCGA
This sequence comes from Acidimicrobiales bacterium, assembly GCA_035508795.1. Lineage (GTDB taxonomy): Bacteria > Actinomycetota > Acidimicrobiia > Acidimicrobiales > Palsa-688 > DATJMJ01. Next base: position 6,627 of record DATJMJ010000151.1, on the reverse strand, counting down.
CGCCCTGAGCTGGTCTATCGCCTCTTCCAGCTCACCGAGCCCGCGGGCGTCCCTCCCCACCACGAGTGCCAGCCGCTGCGTCTCGGGAGCCGGGCCGGACACCAGCTCGGCGACCTTGGTGATGAGGGTCGTCGGGACGTTGTCCATCACGTACCAGCCGAAATCCTCCAGCGTCGCCCCCGCCTGGGAGCGGCCGGCGCCGGAGAGCCCCGTCACGATGAGGAACTCGGCCACTCCTCCATTGTGCCGCAACCAGCTGCCCGCGCCGCCGTTGCTGGGGGCCCGGCACCCCGGTCTCGGGCCTAAGGGTGGGACCCCGTCTCGGGCCTACGAGCCGGCCCGGGCGAGGCGGAGCTTCTCCACCTTCAGCACAAGGAGGCGGGGGAACGCCGACGCCTGCTCGTACTCCTCGGCCCGCCGCAGGAAACCGGCGGGAGGAGGCGGCTCGAGCATCGAGGTCACGTACATCCCCGCCGCCGCCAGGGCGTTGACGTAGACGGAAAGAGGCCTGTGCACGAAGGGGATCCAGACGTCCTTGTCGACCTCTTCGACGCCGTGGTGCTCGGGGAGGTAGGGCCCGATGCGCCAGTACTGCTCCTCCAGGATGTGGTCGTCCACCCAGCCGCTGCCGGGCGCCTGGAGGAGGGGGTGGTTCAAGAAGAGAAGGAAGAGCCCGCCGGGCCTGAGCACCCTGGCGACCTCGCCGAGCGCCGCGGCGGCTCCTTCGATGTGCTCGAAGACCAGGCAAGCGAAGGCGGCGTCGAAGCTGTTGTCCTGGAAAGGGAGCGCAACTGCCGACGCCCGCACGTACTCCGGGAGGACCGGGAGGACCGGGCGCGCCTCCTCCCCCGCTCCTCCACTGCCTCCGGTGCCTGTGCCGCCCGGCCACGACGCCGCCGCCGGCGGCGGCTGGCGTTGGAGCGCCACCGTGAGCTGAGCCACTGCCGGGTCGATGCCCGTTACCCGGTGGGCGTGCCCTGTGCGGGCCGCAAGTCGCGACAACTGCCCCTCGCCGCAACCGATGTCGAGGATGTCGAGCGGCCCCGCCCCGGCCCCCGCCCGCATGAGGTGCGCCTCGAGGAGCGGCACGATCTGCTCGTTGTACTCGGCGTCGGCACCTTCGGTGAAGCCGTCCTGCCACCAGCGGGAATTGACCTCCCACAGGGCGCTTGCCTCTTCGGGGAGCGGCTCGGCCGGGTCGTGGTAAAACGCCTCCCCCACCGGCGCCGGCAGGGCCGTCACCGCCGGCTCGTCGGGCACGCCGCTCATCCTGCGACGACCTCTGCCACCGCCAGCTCCCTCGGGCCACTCGCGTCGCTCGGGTCATCTCGTAGCTGCAGCCGTCCGGCGGGGTTGTGGATCTTTTCCCAGAGCGCTTCGCCCACTGCTTGTGGTAACCAGGGCAGCGAGACGAGCGTTTCCTTCGAGGCCTCCCGGACGGCCTTGATGCTGCCCAGTTGGGCGACGAGCCGCTTGCGCCGCGCCGGCCCGAGGCCGGGGACACCGTCCAGCACCGAGGTGGACATCCTCTTGCCACGCAGCTGGCGGTGGTACTTGATGGCAAAGCGGTGCGCCTCGTCCCGGATCTGCTGCAGCAGGTAGAGAGCCTCCGAGCCGCGCGGGATGCGCACCGGGTCAGCCATCCCGGGCAGGTAAACCTCCTCGAACTGTTTGGCGAGGGCGGCAACGGGGATCTCGTCGTCGAGGCCGAGGTCCTCGAGGACCTTTATCGCCACGTTGAGCTGCCCCTTCCCACCGTCGACGAGCAGCAGCTGGGGCGGGTAGGAAAAATGGCGCCGCCTCTCGGCAACCGGTAGCTCCCGTTCGGACAGGTAGGCATTGAGCCTGCGCGTCAGGACCTCTTCCATGGCCGCATAGTCGTTGTTGCCAGGGACGTTGCGGACCTTGAAACGCTTGTACTCGCTCGGCCTCGCCAGGCCGTCCTCCATCACGACCATCGACCCGACGTAGTCGGTCCCCTGGAGGTGGCTCATGTCGTAGCACTCGATCCGCAGCGGCGCCTCGGGCAGGTCGAGGGCGTCCTGCAGCGAGTTGAGGGCACGGGCGCGGGCGTTGTGGTCCGCCGAACGCTTGAGGCGGTGCCTCACCAGCTCCTCCCCGGCGTTCTTGGCGACCATCTCGACCAGGGCTTTTTTTTCGCCGCGCTGGGGGACGTGCAGGCGCACCCGGCTGAGGCCCCTCGCCCTGATGTCGACGCTGCGCTCGGGCCGCCGGCGCCCGCCGTCCGCCGCCCACCACTCGACCCCCCCGTCATCGCGCTCCCCCGCCGGCTGAGCCCGCAGGCCGGTCAACCAATCCTCGACCACCTCCGCCTCGTCCACGTCGCCCGGGACGAGCACGACTGGCGGCACCCCGTTGACCGGCTCGGAGTAGTGCTGTTCGAGGACGTGGGCGAGGAACTGGGCAGGCTCGAGGTCCTCGACCTTGTCGACGATGAAGCCCTTTCTCCCGACCACCCTTCCCCGCCGCACGTAGAACACCTGGACCGCCGCCTCGAGCTCGTCCTCGGCGAGGCCGAAGCAATCGAGGTCCTCGGCGCGTTCGGTGACCATCTGCTGTTTTTCTATGGCCTTGCGCACTGCTGCCAGCCGGTCCCGCAGCCTGGCTGCGAGCTCGAACTCGAGGTTGTCGGCCGCGGCGTGCATCCCAGCTTCGAGCTCGTGCACAACGGGAGCCGTGTCCCCTTCGAGGAAGGTCGCGAAGTTGGCCACGATGCGCGAGTACTGCTCGTGGTCGACGTGGCCCGCACAAGGCCCTGCGCAGCGTTCGATGTGGTACATGAGGCACGGCCGCCCGAGGCGCTGGTGGCGGGCGAACTTGTTGTCGCTGCAGCTGCGGACCGGGAACGTCCGCAAGAGCAGGTCGAGGGTCTCGCGTATGGCGTAGGCGTGCGCATAAGGCCCGAAATAACGGTGCTCGGTGCGTGCGGTCGGCCTGCCGCGCCGCACGGTCGCCCGCGGCCACTCGTCGCCCGTCGTGATGACGAGGAACGGGTAGCTCTTGTCGTCCCGGAGCCTCACGTTGAACCTGGGCTTGTGCTGCTTTATCAGGGAGTACTCGAGCATCAGGGCTTCGACGTCGTTGCGGACCTGGATCCACTCGACGCTTTCGGCGCAGGCGACCATCTGGGCCGTGCGAGGCAGGAGGGCCGCCGGCGACTGGAAATAGTTGGAAAGCCGCTGGCGGAGCGACTTGGCCTTGCCTACATAAATGACGCGCCCGTCCCTGTCCCGGAACTGGTAAGAGCCAGGCGCGTCAGGGATCGCGCCCGGGGGCGGACGTTCGAGCACTTGCACCAGTCTGGCGCATACGGGCCGGGCGGCCGCGCCGGTGCCTTCACAGGATCATCACACGAGCCCAAAACTCAGGTCACATCTGGCGGGGAGACAGTAACGGAGAGGTTGCACGGGCAAATTGGCCCCGTGGTGCCAGTGGGACAACCGGCCGGCAACGTGCCGGGCGGTCACGGGCACCGAGGGACCGGACCTGGCAACAGAGGGAAACGACCAGAGGCTCCGGCGAGAGTTTTCTGGGCACAAGGAGGTCAAATGACGAACGCACTGCTGCACCGCCCAAAGTTGGCCGGTGTGATCGGTTTGGTAGTCGCCGTCCTCGCGACGATGGCTGCCTTTGTCACGACTGCGGGCCCGGCTTCGGCGGATGGTCACGGAGGCCATGGCCGGCCTGGCCGAGGGCCTGTTACCACTTCGTACAACTCCAACAACCGGGCCAACAACCGGGCCAAGGCCCGCTGCATGCGCTACCACAACCGCCGCAACTGGGGCGGCTGGTACTGGGACGGACGGGCATGCGTCGTCTTCAAGCAGCACCACCATGTAGCACCGCCCGCAGTGACCGTCCCGCCGACGGCGTCGACCACGACAAGTTCGACGACAACGTCTACGTCGACGTCCACAACGTCGACCTCGACGACCACTACGACAGGACCGGCCGAGCCGACAGCGCCCAATTGCAGCGCGACTGTGGCAGGGACGGGGCTCAGCACGACCGGGTGGGTGGCCAGCTCCAACGCTCCTTCTTCGAGCGCCGATGTGCCCGCCAACGCGATCGACGGCAGCTTGACGACCCGTTTCAGCACTGACGAGCCCCAGGCCGTCAACCAGTACTTCGAGGTCAACATGGGCTCTTCGCAAACTTTCGACGAGCTCGCGATGAACGTGCCCAACTCGGCGACCGACTACGCGAGGAGCTATGTGGTAGAGGTTTCCACCAACGCCACGAGCTGGAGCGTCGTCGCCAGCTGCACCGGGACCGGGACGCCGGAGATAGTTAGCTTCCCGGCTCAGACCGCCCAGTACGTCGCGGTGGTCCTTTCGGCCGCAGAAAGCCCCTACTGGTGGTCGATCGACGAGTTCGACCTCTACAACAGCTGAACATTTTCAAGCGAGCGGGCCGCTTTTTCCTCCCCAGCCCGCTCGTCAAATAGCTGGTCCGATGGTTAGCTTTCGGGGCTAGGGCAACCTGGCCCCGAGGCCGCCCCTGGGCACGGTCACGGCGGAGTGACCGGGCCCGGGGGCTTTTTCGCGCCCCAGGAGTGACCGGCCCCCGGGGGCTTTTTTCGCGCCCTCGCTCCTCGGCTCCACGCTCGCCCGCCTTCACACAACGCTCACAGCCACTTGTCTTTTGGGGCGCAAGGCCTTGACAGTGCCCTAACACCGGCCAAAACAGCGGTTCATAAAGCCCGGTAACGATCTTTATGTAAGGCCGGGAAAGAGGGCCCGGCCGGACCTGTTAGGAGGGTTCGATGAAACTACTTCAGCGTCAAGAGAGATCGAGCGACCGACGGCGCTGGCACGCCGGAGCGGCCACCGCCCTGCTGGCAGGGGTCGCGACTTTGGGAGCGAGCACCGCTGCACTCGCGAGCACGTCGTCGCCTGCGCCTACGGGCAACAACAACCCGCCTTCGGGTGCACCTGCAGTGACCGTGCCGGTACCGGCCTTCGGCAACCGGCTCGACGAGATCAAGGCACGCGCTGCGAAATTGATCGCGGAGCGGCTCGCTTCTCTCAACAGAGAGATCAATGTCGTCAACTCCAAGTCCTACCTCGGCAGCGACCAGGCGTCGCTCGTGAACGAGATGCAGGCCGACATCACCGGCCTCCAGGCGCTCGGCGCCAAGATCGCCGGGGACACCACCGTCCAAGAGGCCCGGGCAGACAGCGACCTGATCTTCACCCAGTTCCGGGTCTACCTTTTGATGCTCCCGGTTGCGGACGGGGTCATCGACGTCGACTCGGTGACAAACGTCCAGCTGCCGTACATCGCGAGCGTGATCTCTTTTCTCCAGAGCCAGGAAAACGCCGATAACCAAGCCGTGCTCGGCCCCCTGGTCGCCAACATGCAATCTGAGGTGCAGATCGCCCAGGGCGCCACTTCGGGCCTATCGGCACAGTTGCTCGGCTTTACACCTGCCGAGTGGGATGCCAACAAAACCCTGCTCAACGGCCCGCAGGCACAGGTGAGGATCGCCGAGCGCGCCGTGGCAACGGCACTAGGCGACGGGCAGGAGGGCTACAAGTACCTCGAGCGGCATCACCTGCCTCCCACTACTACGACCACGGCGCCAACCACGACGTCCTCGTCGACCACCACCAGCTCGAGCACGACGACGTCGACTTCCACCACGACAAGTTCGACCACGAGCACTTCGGTGCCGACCACGACCACGTCCACCACTTCCGGCAACCTGGGCGCCATCCAGGCTTGGGCGGCACGCATTATCTCCGGGCGGGTGGCGGCTCTCGAGGCGACGATCAAGTGGGTACAGGGCGAAAGTTTCCTGGGAAGCGACGGCGCAAGTCTTGTCGCCTCGATGAACGCCGACGTCTCGGGCCTCGAGGCGCTCGGCAGCGAGATAGCGGCCGCCACTTCGGTCTCGCAGGCACAGACCGAAGCAGGCGACATCTTCAGCGAGTTCAGGGTGTACGACCTCGTGCTCCCGGTCGCCCATGGCGTCAGCACCGTCGATCTCATCGATAACGTAAGGTTGCCGGACCTCGCCAAGGACATCGCCTACCTCCAGAGCAAACAGGGCCCCAAGGACGAGGCTGCCCTTGCTCCTCTCATCGCAAACATGCAGCTGCAAGTGCAGACCGCCACCAATGCAACTAGCGGTGTGGCCGCCGAACTGCTCGGCTACACGGCTGCCGAGTGGGACGCGAACAGCCACCTGCTATCGGGTGCGGACTCCAACATCTACCTGGCGGAACGTGCCGTCGCCGCCGCTCAGAAGGACGATGCCAAGGCGGAGGCGTACCTGCACTGGCTGGACAGGCGCCACAAGCACTGACCTAGAGACGAGATCGCGGGTTCCCCCGGGCTCCCGGGGCACAGGCAGCCAACGCGGCACCTGGCCCCGGGGGCCATTTGGCCTTTTGGCCGTTTACCTCTTTGGCCCTTTCGCCCTTTGGCTCAACCCGTCTCAGCAGGCGGGCAGGCGGCCCGGTCGCCGGAGCACCCCGGCGTGCAGGCGTGCAGGCGTGCAGGCGTGCAGGCGGCGGAGCCAGTGCTCGTGCCGACCGGACCAGCTACCGCCGCGCGCATCAACCTCGTTAGAGCTAAACGGAAAGCACCGCCACTCTCGTG
>DATJMJ010000150.1:0-18505 GCA_035508795.1 Acidimicrobiales bacterium | reverse complement strand
GATGCTGGCACACGAACAGTGGCCGTGCAAGTGAGCCGGGCACAGTGCCAGGTCGACAGCTCGGCCCGGCCGAGCCTGCCTGGGAGCCACGCGCCGGGCGGCCGAGCCGGGCCCGGTGGGGGCCGGGCCCGGTGGGTCAGGCCCCTTCAGGGGTCGAGGGCGAGCCGCATGCCGAAACCGATGAGCACCAGACCGGTGCAGCGGTCCAGCCGCCTGCGGAGCTGGGCGTTGGTCATCCAACGGGTCACCGGCCCCGAGCACACGAGCATGAGCGCGAAGTACGAGGCGGTCAGGGCTATGAATATCCCGCCAAAAAGGAGCGAAGTCCACCCGACCGGGTAGCCGTGCGGGACGAACCCCGGCAGGAAGGTCACGAAAAAAACGCCAACTTTGGGGTTGAGCAAATCGGACAGAAGACCGGCCGTGTAACCCTTTCCCAGGAGCGGGCGAGAGCTTTGGTGCTGCTTGGTACGCGCCAGCAGGGAGCTCACCCCGAGATAGACGAGGTAAGCCGCTCCCACGAGCCGCAAACCGATATAAGCGTCGTGGCTCGCCCGCAGCACGGCGGAGAGCCCGAGCACCGCCGTGACGGCCCAGACGGTGAGGCCCGTCAAGACTCCGAGGACCGTCCGTGCGGCCAGCTTCCGCCCGCCGCGGAGGAGGTTGCGCACTACGACGAGCGTGTCCGGGCCGGGCAGGAGGACCACCAGCACTGCCGCCAGGACAAAGGTCGCGAGGCTTACGAGCACCGCCCGAAAGCTTACGTAACGGCGACCGGGCCGCCCACCCTTTTACCCAGGTCGACTGTTTTACCCGGGTCAACTGTGCGAGACGGGGTCGTTCAGGTCGTAGACCGTCGTCCCGCCGATGGTCTTGGAGGTGAAGTTGGCTTCGACCCAGGCCGTTATGGAGCTTCCCGAGCCGCCGCCGCCCGGGCCGCCGCCGGCGCCGTCCGCAATGTAATAGTGGATTTCTCCCGCTTTGACATAGCTTTCGAAAGTCGCAAGGGAGATGTTGCCCCCGTTGCCGTTGAACCCGCCGATGGCCATCACGGGGTCCCCACCGGTCGCGAGCTCGATGACAGCTGCACTTTGCGATCCGTCGGTGGCGGCCACCCACCGGTACCGCCCGGCGTCGGCTTCAAGGGCGGTGGCGAGGGCCTTGCTCACCGAGCCGCTCCCTCCTCCAGGGCCCGAGGCCCCGCCGGCCGCACCGGGCGCTGCGCCGGCGCCGCTGCGGGAGGCGCCGCCAACCTGACCGAAACCTTTCCCGGAGCCGGTGGGCACGACGCCGGAGGGGCCGCCACCGCTGAAGCTCGGCGCGCTGCCGCCAGTCGAGGTGCCGCTGCCCGAACTGCCCGCGGTACCGCTTGGCCGCCCTCCGGAGCCGCTTCCACGGCCCCCAAAGCCGCCAGCACCGCCACCGAAGCCACGCCCACGCCCGCCGCCGGCGAAGCCACCCCCGCCGCCAAAGGCACCCGAAGCAGTGAGCGACGCCGGACCGGCAGACGGCACCGAACCGGTATGGGGCGTGAGGACCGTGTCGACGGTGTACGCCGCAGGCCCGGCCAGGCAGGCGATCGCTACAGAAAGCGCCGCCAACCCGCCCGCCAGCCCCCTCCGCCCCGCCAACGGCCGGTGCAGGAAGTGGCTCGAAACGAGCACGACCGCAGCGACGGCGCCGGCTGAGAGGACTACAGGCCGCAGCCACGGCTCCCATGTGGCCGCCCGGTCGAGCAAAGTCACGGACCAAATTGCCGTACCCAGGGTGACTGCCGCTGCGATGAGCCGAGCCCACAGTGTGTGCCGGTAGCGCCAGACAAGTCCGGCGCCTGTACCAAATAGGGCGGCGATGGGCGGCGCCAGCGCAACCGTGTAATAGGTGTGGATGATGCCATCGCTGAAACTGAACACAGCAGCCGCCACGATCAGCCAGCCCCCCCATATGAGCATCGCCGCCCGCGTCAGGTCCGTGCGCCGGGCGCGCAACGTCAGTACAGCGCAAACTGCGACCGTTGCGAGCGAGGCCGGCAACAGCCAAGACGCCTGGGCGCCCATCGACGAGTTGAACAAGCGCAGGAGCCCGACGGCACCTGAAAAACCGCCGCCCCCGCCGCCCCCACTGCCCTCGAGACGGTCGAGCCCGTTGTACCCGACTATGAGGTTCCAGATGCTGTTGGTCGGCGAACCGTCGATCATCGGGCGATCGGCTGCCGGCCACAACGTAACCGTGAGCACGTACCACCCGGCACTAACCAAAAGCGCCCCGCCTGCGGCCACGAGCTGCACGGCACGTCGCAAAAGGCGCGTGGGGGCACAAACGAAGTACGCCAGGGCCAGCGCCGGCACCACTATCAATGCTTCGCTCATCTTGGCGAGGAACCCGAAGCCGACCATTACGCCGGCCAACATCAACCACTTGGTGCTTGCTACTTCGATGGCCCGGGCAACCGAGTACGCCGCCGCCGTCAGCAGCAGGACCAGCAGGGCATCGGGGTTGTCGAAGCGGAACATCAAAGCCGCGACAGGGGTGACCGCCATTGCGAGCCCGGCGACCAAGCCGGCAAAAGCACCCGACCACCGGCGAACGGCCCCGTATACCAGCGCCACCGTGCCCACGCCCATCAGCGCCTCGGGCGCCAGCATGCTCCAGGAACTGAACCCGAACAGCCTCGCTGAAAGCGACATCACCCAAAGCGAAGCTGGCGGTTTGTCGACCGTTATGAAGTTGGACGAGTCGAGCGAGCCGAAAAACAAGGCCTTCCACGAGCGCGTCCCGGCTTGGACCGCGGCCGCGTAAAAGGAGTTGGCATAGCCAGATGCCGACAGGTCCCACAGGTACGCGACCGCCGTCAGCACCAAAAGACCGGCGAGCAGCGCCAGTTCGAGGCGACTCCTTCCCGCTCTGAAGCGTGCCGCCGCGCGGCGGAACCTGGAATGTTCGAGCCCCACGTCGGGGAGCGGCGCGCCCTGGTGCGGGTTGGCGGCACCGCTAAGGCGCGGTGCAGGTTGACTCGGAGGTGCGATAACAGCCATACCCCGGAGCATCGCCCACCGAACCGTGAGCTCGGCCCTAAAAGTCTGGGAGGTGGCTGGGAAACAGTGCGAGCGTGAAAGCGGCGCCCGCTCAGCTCGTGGGGCCCGCAGGCCAGCCGCCGAGGGTGACCACGGTGCCGTCGACGTGCACCAAACGGGCAGGCAGGCCGGTCGCGCCCACCACCTCCACCGCTCTCGGGCCCTCGACTATCGCAGCCGTGCTCCATGCGTTCGCGACAAGGCAGTCGGGCGCAGCAACGGAAACCAGGGCCCAGGGCGAGCGCGCGACATCCCCCGTCCGCGGGTCGACGATGTGGTGCAAAGTGCGACCTGCTCGCTCCCAGGTCCTCACCGCGGTCCCCGAACTGGCCAGGCCGCCCGCGCGGACCGCCACGACGCATGGTGCCTCGCCGGGCGGGGTGCCCGCGTCAAGTGCCAGACCGACCGGCCAGCCGCCCTCGGGCGCTTCGCCGGCCACGGAGATGTCCCCGCCCAGGTTTACGAGCACGCCGGCGCCGATCTGCGCGGCGATGGCACGCGCTGCTCTGTCCGCTGCAAACGCCTTCGCCGACGAACCAAGGTCGAGCAGGACACCTTCGGGCGCCTGCAGAGCCGGAGGGCTCGTGGAGAGATCCACACAGCGCCACCCCGGCGCCGGCCGAGGCAACGCAGCGGGCGAGCACGCTTCGCCGTCGGCATTTCCCGCCACGACGGCGTCGAAATCCCGGTCGTACCCCAATGCCGCCAGCGCCTGGCCGATCGTCGGGTCGACCGCCCCGTCCGTGAGCCTGGCGGCAAACAAGGCAGCACCGACGAGCTGCGCCAGGAAGGGCGAGATCTCTACCGGGCCACGGCCGAAAGCGCCCGTTGCCACTGACAGCTCGGAACCCTCCCTGAAGCGGCTGCACGCCAGGTCGAGCTCGAGGAGCTGTTGCCGCAGGACCGCCTCCGCTTCGGGGAGAGCGTACCGGTCGGTCGTGAGCAGCGTCACAGTCGTGCCGATCGCCCGGAAAGTGACCGAACCCGGCCGGTCCGGGCCAACCCCACTATCGTCCCCGGCGTTGTGGTTCCCGGCCCTCGCTTCCCCAACGGTCGCGGCCATCGTTCAAGGCCTACCGGCCGGTGGCGACCCTAGAGGGAGCAACACCGTGAAGACAGCGCCCCGGTTCGCGCCAGGGCGCGCCGTCGCTTTGCCGCCATGAGCCTCGACTATCGAGGCAACTATCGCCAAACCGAGCCCGGCACCACCTGTCTCGCGCGACCGAGACGGGTCCGAGCGGTAAAAACGCTCGAATATCTGCTGCGCTTGCTCCTCGGTAATTCCCGGGCCGTCGTCGGACACCTCGACGAAGGCGCCCTGTTCGCTAGCCCCTACGGTGACGGTCGTGCTGGTGCCCTCTGGCGTATGGGCGCGCACGTTGGCCAGCAAGTTGTCAATGACCTGGCGGAGAGCGTTGCGGTCGCCGCGGATCTCAACGGCGTCGTTCGCGACAAAATGCACCGGCCATGCGGGGCCGACGAGGGTCGCCGTCTCGCACGCCTCCATAACCAGGTCAACGAGCTCGATGGGCACCATGTCGAGCCCGCCGTTCTCGTCGAGGCGGGCGAGGGTGAGGAGATCCTCGACGAGCCGTGCCATACGTGAGGACTCACGCTCGATGCCCGCCATAACCCGGTCGAGATCCTCGGGACGCGAAGCGGCACCTTGGCGGAACAACTGAGCGTATGCCGACACCGCCGCTATGGGGGTCCGCAGTTCGTGCGATGCGTCCCCGACAAAACGGCGCAGGCGGGCTTGTGACGCCCGCAGATCCGAGAACAGTGCTTCGATCCTGCCCAACATCACGTTGAACGCCGTCGCCAGGTGCCCCACCTCGGTGCGCGGGTTCGGGTTGGGCACGCGGTGCATGAGGTCGCCGCCCGAAATGACCTCTGCGGTCCTTTCGATGTCCCGAAGGGGGCGCAGGCCGAGGCGCACGAGCCAAAGGCCGAGCCCGAGGGCAGCAACGAGGGCTCCGACAGTGACGATCAGTTCGACGACGACGAGCTGGGAAAGCGTGCTTGTGATATTGGATATCGGTGTCGCCAGGACGAGCACGTCGCCGTTGGGTAGTTGCGAGGCGCGTACCCGGAACGTAGGCCCGCCACTTTCAGCCGGGCCCGTGGTGAAGTAGGTCGTCGGGTCGCCGGCACCACCCCGGCTGGTCGCGAAACCGCTGATCTTGTCCGGGAGAAGCGGTGCCGAAGAGGCGCTCCCGGGTTGGAACGCCGCGCATTCCTCGCTACCGGCCACGCCGGTCACAGCGCTGCCCGATGCGGTGCGGACCTCGATGAACATACCTGGCGCAGTTTCCCGGCCGATCGCGCAGAAAGCAGAACCTTCGTCCTGGTCCGTCATGGGTTGAGCGGGCCCGGTCCTGGTCCCGCTTCCTCCCGCCTTGTTGCCCGACGGCGCGCCGCCCCATCCCGGCGTACCCGGTGCTTGGCCGCCAGGCACGAAAAACCGGCCTCCCTGGACAGCGGCCGCGGGGTCCTCGGCCATCGTCAGGACCGGCCCATGGGAGACATCGAGCGCCGTGTCGACCTGGTTGTAGAGGTACGACCTGAGCGCGCCGAACACGACGAAATCGGCGAGCACGAACGCGACAACTGTTATCGCCCCGACGGCGAGCAGCAAACGCGCCCGCAGCGACAGCTTGTTCCTCACTCGCCCTCGCGCAGCACGTAGCCCACCAGCCGGATCGTGTGGATGAGAGGCGGGCCGAAGGCGTCCAACTTCTTCCGGAGGTAGCGCACGTAGGTTTCGACGATGTTCTGGTTGCCGCCGAAGTCGTAGTGCCAAACGTGGTCGATTATCTGGTCTTTGGAGAGGACGCGCTTCGGGTTGAGCAGGAAAATCCGTAGCAGGTTGAACTCCGTGGCGGTCAGCTTGACCGGCATGCCGGCGCGCCAGACCTCGTGGCTCTCTTCGTCCATTTGGACGTCGGCGAAGCGCAGCTTCCTGTCGTCGGTAGCGGTCGTGCGCCGGCGCAGGATCGCCTTCGCGCGAGCGACGACCTCTATCAAGGAGAAGGGCTTGGTCACGTAGTCGTCGCCCCCGATCGTCAGTCCTGCGACCCGGTCCTCCACGTCTGCCTTGGCAGTGAGGAAAAGTACCGGCACATCCAGGCCATCTGCCCGCACGCGCCGTGTCACCTCTATCCCGTCGAGGTCGGGCAGCATCACATCCAGCACGACGAGGTCAAAACCGCCTTCCTGCACCTTTTGCAAAGCGGCCCGGCCTGTAGCGGCCACGTCGACCACAAATCCCTCGTAACGCAGTACGGTCGACACCGAGTCGACTATCGAAGGCTCGTCATCGACAACGAGGATCCTCGCCGCGGCGGGTGGTGAGGTCTTGGCTACTGTTGCCATCGGTCTGCTCCTGCTCGCATTTTGGGTCAATCTTGGGTAGGGCACCCTGGCTCACGCCTGTGCCTTCGCTGAGACCCCGCTGAGAACTTACACGGCCAGGTACTCCGGGCCGCCCCCCCTGACCCCGACGCAGCGCTACGGTCAGGGGACCAGTTCGAGCGCCCGGCGCGGGCAGGACCTTACGGCCTCTCGGGCAACACCGACCAGGTCGGTCGGGATGTCGCCCCCGCCCACCACGGGATAGCCCCACTCGTCGAGCGCGATCAAAGCGTTGGCCAGTTCTGAGCAAAAGCCAAAACCGTCACATGCCTGCGGGTTGACCCTGAGCCTCATGCGGCCCTCGCCTTCTGGGAAGTCCCTCGCTCAGGCGGAGCAGCCGTCGCAGGCAACGTGCCCGGGAACCGGAGCGCTGTTGGCCTCGCGGCCCAGGCGCACGGGCGTCCCCGGAGGTGCCCGGCGAGGTCGGCCGAAAACGTCGCCAGGGCGCTCCGCACCAGCCGTGCGACCCCGTCCGGGTGGTGGCAGGCGCCCCGGCCCGAGACAAGCCCGCAGCGGGCCATCAAGCGGTCGAGCACGAATTCGTCACCGCTGCCCTCGGCAATCAGCTCGAGGTCACCCGCGATGGCGGGCAACCCGAACAAGCACGGCCCGCATTGACCGGCACTTTCCGCCGCCATGAACCTCGCGATCCGGGCCGTTTCGCGGATGCCACACGCCTTGCCCGCCAGTACCAGCAACACACCCGCCCCTATTGAGGCACCTATCGCCTTCAGCCCTCCGGGCCAAAAGCCAGCCCCCAGATGACCTAACGGGGCCCAGCTGCCGCCGTAGCCGCCGATGAGGACAGCTTGGGCGTCGTCCAGCCCTCCCGCTTCCTGGAGGATTGCCGAGATCGGCGTGCCGAGCCCGACCTCGAAGACGCCCGGGCTCGTTACTGCTCCGCTGACAGTGACCAGGCAGGTCCCGGCCGTGCCGCCCGTCCCGGCGGCCCTGTACCAAGCTGCACCGTAACGGGCGATCAATGCCATATTGGCAAGCGTTTCCGCATTGTGGACGAGGGTGCCCTGGCGACCGATCGACAGCGGTACCGACTTGTCCGGACGGTACCCGGGTACGCCCGGTTTGGCCGCCAAAGCCGCTACGAGCGCCGATTCCTCGCCAGCGACATACCTGCCGTTGAGCCTGGCCACCTCGACCGGTACCTCGGCCAACCCCGCGCGGCGGCGTTCGGCTACTGCACGGTCAACCCAGCAGCCCGGGTACTCCCGGTCGTCCGGGACGCAAACAACGACTTTCGAGGCAGAGATTGCCGCCGCGCCCAGCTGCGCGCCGTCGAGGACGAGGTGTGGGGAACAGTGGAGCAAGGTGGCGTCCTTAGCGCTTGCCGGTTCGCTTTCCATCGCATTGACCACGAGGAGCACCTTCGTGCGGCCGGTTGCCGCCGACCGCAACTTGAGGTAGGCAGGAAAACCCGCGCCGCCCCGCCCCAGCAGTCCAGATGCTTCGATCTCGTGCAGGAAGGCCTCTCGCCAATCGGGCCCTGCGCGGGAGGGCACCGGCAGATGGCCGTGCATCTGCAGGTGCTCAGCCAGATCGGTTGCATTGCGGGCACCTTTGGGCAACAACCGTGCCGTTGACGCAAACGTACCGGGCACCGTCATTTCCCGGCCTGCCTTCGGGCAGCCAACCGCAGCGACGGGCGAGCGCCGATTATCGTCAACGGCCGGGCCGATCTGGCGCGCACAGCCTCTACCGAGCGCCACGCAACCGCTCCCACAACAAGGGCGGTACAGGCAGCAACGACGCCCTGAGCCCAGCCGAAGCTCGTATCACTGCCCATTTCGAGGCCATGGACGACGGCCGCCGGCCAGCTGAGGTAGGCGAGCCAATGGACCAGGCGCCAGGCCCGGGCAGGGATCCTGTGGCGCAGTGCGCTCGAAATTGCAACCGCCAGCAACGAGTCGAGGCCGACCGTCCCGATCGCCACCCACAGGCGCTTGTAGCTCGACGCGAACGGGACGACGACGGCCCACCACCCGATGTGGACATATGTGTCGAAAACGGCCGTGAGGATATGCGCGGCAAGGAACACAAGCGCGATCAGCGAAACCATGCGGTGAACCTCTGCGCGGGCGAACAACGGCGAGGAGCTGCGGGCTCGGCCTGCCACCAGGGCTCCCAGAAATACGGTCGCGCTCAGGAGGACGAGGGCTACTATGCCGGTCGCCCTGCTGGCGTACCACAGGTCGACCTCGGACATCAGCTGGCCCCCGAGGTCGTGGTGGCGACCGAGGTCGTCGTCGTCGGCACGATGATCGTCCTGGTCGTCCTGGTCGTACTGGTCGTTTCCGAGGTCGTACTGGTCGTTGCCGAGGTCGCCCGGGACTTCGGCGACGTGGTCGACGAAGAGGCGGTAGCCGCCATCGCGGTGGTAGTCGTGGCAACTTGTGCCCCGGCCGTCACCTTGCCAGGATCTTCGGCCGCCGCGACGGCGCCCACGGTGGCCGTGCCGATGGTGGCAAACAAGGCAATAGCAGCGCTTGTGAGGCGTATACGACGCTTCACGCGAGCGAGGGCCAAGCTGCTGCCGGTCCGGGCCGCGCCCGCCCCTTCGGTTTGCTTCCTCATCACTTTCCTTTCGTGGTCCGGGGCGATCGGCGGAGCGAAATGCAAAGCTTGCCCGTCCTCGTTGGCCTTGTTTATTGAACGGTGACGGCCCGCTCGGCGTCAGGTACCCAGCTGTGCTCGCGCTGTGAAACTCGCCGGCCCCCTGGCCGGCGCGCCCTGACCTCTCTTATCGCCACAATGACGACGAGGACGAGAGCAGCCGCCATAACGGCGGAGACCACCTTGAAGCTCACGACGGCATGTCCAGAAATCCCTGCGAGAGCATTTTCACCAATGCCGCTTTGCGAACTGCCGGTTGGGGACAACGCTCCTCGTCCCCCTCCTCCAAGTGGTGCCCCGAACGAGCCGGAGCCGGCACCTGCGCCCCCACCGCTCCGGCCGAAACCGCCTCGGCCCAAGCTGCCCTGCCCGAAGTTACCTGAAGGACCTGCCCCTGAGCCATTTGCACCAGTGGGGTGCCCCCCGAGGGCGCCTGTCGTAGTCGTAGCCAACAGGAACGGCATGTACGACATCAAAGAAGCGAACTGCTCGAGCACGGGTAGCGCCCACAACCGTTTCGGTAAGTAAAAGGCCGATATTACGGTCAATATGTCTGCCATATAGAAATACCGCTCGTGCATCGAGGGCAGGAAAAACGGCACGAGTATGGCGAAAACGGCCGCGGCCAGGACGATCACCGTCGGCGTCACCCGGGCTCGCCGGACCGTCGCCCAAAGTACCACCGCCATGACCAAAACGCCCGTGACGACGACCCCCATCACGCGCAACGTAGCGGATTCGTTGATGCTCAGGTACTGGTAGATATTGGGCGCATTGAGCGTGAGCTCCTGGTACTGCCCGACCTGTCCCGTGTAAGGCGACCACAGGCTCGACACTGGTGCTCCGGCGGCCAGCGCCGGTACGTCGGCCAGGACGAAGACAGCCGGTACGGCCAGTAGATGGCGCAACTTGAGCCGGTGCCTGAGGAGCAGCAGGAGGAGGAGCGGGGCCAAGAAGATGGCCTGCAGCTTGAAGGCCAGCGCCATCCCGAACAGCGCGCAGGCCCACCATCCCCGCCCACGGAGCAAAAAGTACAGGCTGGCTATCGCGAACGACGTGTAGGCGGCGTCCACCTGCCCCCACCAGGAGCTGTTGAGGACAACGGTCGGGAGAAAAAGGACAACGGCCGTCGCAAAGAACGGGGCCCAACCGCTCGCGTACCGGAGCCTGACCGTCCGGTAAGTGAAGAAACCGAGCACCAGGTCAAAAAAGACCGGTATCACTTTGATGGCCAGCAGCGGCGACAGGGGCGTGTAGGCCGCCAGAGCAAGGAGGTAAAGGTAAGGTTCGTTGTAGTTGGCGAAGTTGTACTTGAGGGCCCCAAAACCGCCGTGCTGCTTTATGAATTGGTACCAGCTGAGGAATGTCGCGTAGTCGCCTGTCTCGTACTTGAGAAAGATCGTCCTGACTGCAAGAGCGAGCACTACGAGCGCTGCTCCGGCAGGCACCACAGGGCGCCGCCGCAACAGTCCTGAAATTTGACTGCTCGGTGCCGGGCCCTGCACCCCAAGCTGCACCTGCGCGTGCCCCGCGTCGGCGCTCATCCGCCTAGGTGCACGCCGGGGTTTCGCCAGTCCGGGCCGAGCCGGGCCCGTTTGGCGCGCGGCGCCCACAACAACCTCCACACGCCCCTGAGATCCGCCAAGGCGGTCGTAACTATGTCGACCCGGCTGTCCGGGTCGTCGCGCCAGTCAACGGGCACCTCGTGGACCCGGAGCCCCTCGCGTTGCGCGAGCACCAGTAGTTCGGTGTCGAAGAACCACTCGTTGTCCTCGATGAGAGGGAGGAGAGCTTGCGCCGACGTCGCCCGCATGGCTTTGAAACCGCACTGGGCGTCACTGAACCTGCTCCGGAGGAGGACCTTCAGCAACAGGTTGTAGGTACGCGAGATCACCTCCCGCTTTGGCCCCCGGACGACCCGGGCCCCTTTGGCGAGGCGGCTGCCTATCGCGATATCGCTGTGGCCGGACACGAGGGGTGCTACCAGGGGCAGCAGGGCACCGAGGTCCGTGGACAGGTCGACGTCCATATAGCCGACGATGTCCGACCCGCTCAGGCCCCAGGCGGCCCTCAAAGCGCGGCCCCGGCCTTTGTCCTCGAGGTGGAGGGCACGTACGCCCGGCAGTTCCTCGGCCAGGGAGGTTGCCACATCCCAGGTCCCGTCGCAGCTGCCGTTGTCGACGATCGTCACAACAGCCTCGAGGGGGAACTGGTGGTCGAGGTAGTCGCGCAGCCTCCGCACGTTTGGGGCGAGATCGTCACGTTCGTTGTAGACGGGTACGGCTATGTCCACGTTCGCGAGCGGGCGGGCCGTCCCGACGTCCTCGCGACGGCGCTTTGCCGGTAGGTCCAGGCCGCCGACGTCGTCGGCCGTGAGGGTGGTGGTCTCGAGCAATGTCATGAGCTGCAAACTGCCCGGCCGACCTGCGAACGCGCTGAGTGCCCGCTTGGGCAAAGACGAAAAAATCGAGCCGAAGGACTAGCAGGCTCCCCTCGCCCTGTCTTGCTCGTGCGCCAGTTCACAAGGTCCCGCCGAGCGGGGAGCCGGAAGGCACGGTACGAAAGCCTTGGCTAGTTTTAGAAGCCATGAAGGCCAGTCGCCGGAGGGTGCGCCCTGCGCCGGGCAGTTGAAGGCACCTGATATGAGGGAGCGCCCAGGAGGTGCGGCAGCTGTGCCTCCGGGTGTAAGCGACGGGCCGCGGGGTGTCACGCCCCACCGCTCGTCAGCTCTTGCTCTCGCCATCCTGATCGTTTTGACCGCCGGCGGCGTCTTTTTCGCCCGTGCCATCGTTAGAGGCCAGGACAGCCGCCTCCTGAAGGAGCGGGCCAACGAAGTCCAACTGGTCTTCAATAGCGCCATCAGCGTCGTGCCGACCACGCTGTCGAGCCTCGGCAGCATCGCCCGGGACACCAGGGGCCTCGGGCTCTTCACCAAAGAGGCGACCGAGGATGCAGCCGCGAGCCCAGGGGAGACTTTCGCCCTGCTACGCCGGGAGGGCAACAGTTTTGTCGTGGTTGCGGCCGGCGGCCGTGGCCTTTCGGCCGGCGAGACGATAACCGGGCCGCGAGCGGCAGCAATGGCGCTGGCCGAGGAACGTTCGGCTCTCGTCTCCACGGCGATAATCGGTGCCGGGGACGACCGCTTTCTCGGGTTCGCGCTGGGCGGCCCGGACGTGCCCCGAGGGGACGTCATGTACCGCGAGAGCGCTCTAGGGCCGGTGACGGCGCCGCGTGAGGTTGGAACTGCCCCCTTCCACGAGCTCGACGTCGTCGTCTATGCCTCTGCCCAGCCGGTCACTTCCCAGGTCATCGTGGCGACAACGAAGCAGCTCCCGCTGCGCGGGTCTGTGGTGCGCCTCGTGATCCCGGTGGGGGCGACCCGGTGGCTGCTGATGGTCTCGTCCCGGCAGTCCCTGGTGGGCTCGCTTGCCAGCTTCGCCCCGTGGGCCACTGCCATCGCAGGCGTCATAGGTTCATTGCTCATTGCGCTCCTTTTCGAACAGCAGGCGCGCCGCCACGACGCCGCTCTCGGCCTCTACCTCGCAGAAAGGCGGATCGCCGAGAGCCTGCAACAAAAGCTCCTCCCCCACCTCCCCGCCGTACCCGGGCTCGACATCACCTCGTGCTACGTGCCTGCGTCCGAGGGCCAGCAACTCGGGGGCGACTGGTTCGACGTCTTCGAAGTGGGTGCCGAAAGCACAGGGGTCGTCATCGGCGACGTAATGGGCCACGACATCAACGCCGCAGCCGGAATGGCGCAACTTCGCGCGGCTTTGCGCGCCTATGCGCTTGTCGGCACCGAGCCGGCGGAAGTAATAAGCCGGTTGGCGAGGCTGGTGGAGGCTTTCAACATGGCCGCATTGGCTACGGTCGTCTACGGCGTCATCGGACCGGCTGACCGGGACGGGGCCCGCCCGTTCCGTTGGTGCAACGCCGGCCACCCTCCGCCCCTGCTGCACCTCCCGGGCGGGGAAGTCGCCGAGCTGACCGAGGGAAGCTCTGGAGTCCTGGGGGCCCCGTTGGGCGAAGACCGCCAGGAAGGAGAGTGCATTTTGCCTCCCGGCGCATCCCTTGTCCTCTACACCGATGGCCTCGTCGAGCGGCCCGGGGTCCCGCTCGGCCAGTCGATCGAGCAATTGTGCGATGCGCTGCGCGAGCAGCTCGAAGATGCCACGGCCGGTGACATTTGCGACACGATCCTGCGGTTGCAACCAACCGGCGAGACACGTGACGACATCGCCCTCCTGGCGGCGCGTGTATTGCCGTTCGAAAACGTCGCCCGCGCAGAAGTTTTCCCGTCGCGGTACGCCGTTGAGCCGCTGCGCCGGCCCTGAGCTCGCGTGAGCGCGCAGGATGTCCTGGGCCGCGTCGGGCTGCCGTCGCCGGTCAGTGAGCTCGCCTCGCGCTCTTGGGACGTTGTGGTTGTCGGCGGAGGTCACAACGGGCTGACCGCGGCGGCGTACCTCGCTCGCGCCGGGCGCTCGGTGCTCGTCCTCGAACGGCGAGAACGGTTGGGCGGAGCTTGCACTCTCGAGCAACCTTTCGAGGACTCGAGGTGGCTTATCAGCCCGTGCGCCTATGTTGTCGGGCTGCTCCACCCACTGGTAGTCGACGAGCTTGGCCTCGGCGCGAGGGGCTATTCGGTCAAAGTCGTCGACCCGCACTTGTGGTGCCCTTTTACCGATGGCACCTCGATCGCTCTGTGGGAGGACGCTGAGCGCAGCGCCCAAGCCGTGCGCGAGCTGTCCCCGAACGACGTCGAGGGTTACCTGGCGTACCAGGCGTTGTTCGCCAGGATCCGGCGCGCCTTGCGAACGGGCGACCGGGACACATGGGTCGGCGACGCCCCCGACCGCCCCGCCCTCGAAGAACTCCTAGCCGGCGACCCCGAAGCAGTCGAGGTCGTCTTCTCCGCGTCGATCGCCGAAGTCGTAGAGCGCTATGTCCGCGACGACCGGCTGCGCACTGCCTTGCACGGCCAGGGCATCATCGGCACCTGGGCCGGCCCGCGCTCACCCGGGACTGCGGCCGTCCACTTGATGCACTCGTCAGGGGCCCTCGAAGGCCTGCCGGGAGCCTGGGGTTATGTCTCGGGGGGGACCGGTAGGGTGTCGTTCGCTCTGGCCGACGCCGCACGCGAGGCAGGAGCCGTCCTGGCGAGCGGCGTCCCGGTCGCGTCCGTGCTCCCCGGCGAGGGTGTCGTCCTGGAGGGCGGCGAGCTGGTCCGCTGTACGGCCGTAGTCTCAAACGCAGACCCCAAGCGGACGCTCGCTCTTTGCCAAGGCGGGGTGACTGAGGACTTCCGGCAACGGGCACAGGGCTGGGCCTCGGAGAGCCCGGTCCTCAAGGTCAACTGCGCCCTTTCCAGGCTCCCGCGCTTCCCGCAGGCGTCGCCGGGGGCGGCTGAACCGTACCGGGCGATGGTTACCATTTCGACCGGTACCGATGCTACGCAGGCGGCCTACGAAGCCAGTCGCCGGGGGGAGCCGGAGCCGGCTTGGTGCGAGCTGTACTTCCAGACCGCCTACGACACGACCATCGCCCCGCCTGCTGGGCACACTATGAGCGTCTTTGCCCAGTACGTCCCTTACACGTTGCGCACGGGCGACTGGGCGAGCAGGAGGGAAGCCATCGCCGATGCCGCAATTGCGGCTGTCGCGAGGTTCTCTCCGGACGTGGAGGAATGCATCGTGGAGCGCCAGGTCCTCGGTCCTCCCGACGTGGAAGAAAAAGTCGGGTTGACGGGAGGCCACATCTTCCAAGGCGAGTGCCTTCCGGACCAAATGTGGGACCGCCGGTTCTCGCCCCGTGTGTCGCCCGGCCTGTACCTTTGCGGGGCTGCAACGCACCCGGGCGGGAGCGTCATGGCCATCAATGGCCGCAACGCTGCCATGGCGGTCCTCGAGGACCTGGGCGAGAGGGCACCTTCGGCCGGCGCTCGAGCCGTGCGACAATGACCCGTGGACAAAGGCCCGGGAGGGACAGCTGGCGACGATGAGGACGCCCGGCTTGCAAAGCGTGTCCGCCGCAACAGGCAGGTCGTGTTCGCCATGTTGGCCGGATGGCTCGTACTGGTCCTGCTGGTCGTGAGCCTGGTCTACTTCACCTGAACCCTCGGCCCGTTCGCGTTGACGCGAACGGATAGGGCCCTTCGGCCCTAGTCGTGGGCCCGGCTTGCTCTAGCCACCAGCTGGAGCGACCTGGCTCTAATTGTCAGGGTGTTCGTGAAGCGCGGGCTACCGGTCGACATGGCCTTCGACGTCGCGTGCGGGGCGTTGGAATATGCCATAAGAGACGGCGGCCTCGTTGCCGAGTCGCGCAAGGCCGTTGAGGACGGCCTGGTTTTCCTGATGCCCGTAGGACCGCTCGGCACCAAGGGCCCAGTCAAAGAAGTCCTGGTCCGGCTGCTGCCGATGAGACGGGCGGAGGGACGGGCCACCGTCCCGCTGCGCTGGGAGGTCGCTCGCTCCGGAGAGCGCGTGTTCCCCTCGCTCGACGCCGACCTGGAGCTCTTTGCGACCGGGCCGGGCGAGTCGAAGCTTTCGATCATCGGGCGCTACGAGCCGCCTCTCGGGCGCTGGGGCGCGACGCTTGACCGGGTAGTCATGTCCAAGGTGGCGACGGCCACCATGACCGCTTTATTGAAGGAGATCTCAGCCCAGTTGCTCTACTGGTCTGGTCTGTAACAGGTGGCTTGCGGCGTACGAGGCTTGCCCGAGACACCAGCGCCCCCGTGGTGCTAGGAACAGGGGCGTGACACCAACCTCGCGGCCGGGAGACTGACTCCTTGCCAAAGCCCCGGGAACTCCGCGTCGCAGTTATCGGCTACGGCTTCATGGGGGCCGTGCACTCCTACGCCTGGCGGGCGGCAAGGGCCGCCTTCGACTTGGGCGCGGTACCAGTCCTGTCGGTCCTTTGCGGAAGGGACAGTGCCGCCGTAGCCGCCAAAGCGGGCCGCTACGGCTTCGCCGAGGCCGCTACGGACTGGCGCAGTGTCATCCAGAGAGCGGACATCGACGTCATCGATGTTTGCACGCCGGGCGACTCTCATATGCCGATCACGGTTGCCGCCCTCGAGGCCGGCAAGCACGTCCTGTGCGAAAAACCGATGGCCAACTCGGTGGCGGAGGCCGAGGTCATGGCGGGCGCAGCTCAAAAAGCGGCCGTAGCCGGCACCAGGTCGATGGTCGGGTTCAACTACCGGCGGGTGCCGGCTCTGGCGCTGGCGCGGCGGCTGGTCGCCGAAGGCCGGCTCGGGGAGCTGCGTCACGTGAGAGGCGTGTACCTCCAGGATTGGCTGGCAGACCCTGCGGCCCCGCTCACGTGGCGCATGCGGCGTGAGGTCGCCGGGACTGGTGCGATCGGTGACATCGCAGCTCACGTCATCGACCTGGCGCAATACCTCACCGGGGAAAAGCTGGCGGCCCTCAGCGCCCGTGCTCGCACCTTTGTGACCGAGCGCCCATTGCCCGACGGTGAGCGCAGGTCCTTCGGAGGGGCTCCCGGGGAGAACACCGGCGAGGTGACAGTCGACGACGCCGTGGTCCTCTATGGCGAGCTCGGCCCAGCCCTCGCCACCTTCGAAGCGACTCGAGCCGCTACAGGCAGGAAGAACTCGCTCCGCATCGAGTTGAACGGGGCCAAAGGCTCGCTCGCCTTCGACTTCGAAGCCATGAACGAGCTGTGGGTCTACGACTCGTCCACCGACCGGTCGACGAGCGGCTTTCGCCGGGTCCTTGCCACCGAACCGGACCACCCCTACATCTCCGCCTGGTGGCCCCCCGGTCACGGTCTCGGCTACGACCACACGTTCACCAATGAGATCGCCGATTTCGTGCGCGCGATTGTCGACGGGACGGACCCCGAGCCCAGCCTCGCAGATGGGCTCCAGGTGCAACGCGTCCTCGCCACGGTCGAGTCGAGCGCTGCCAGAGGCGGCGCCTGGGCACGGGTGGGCACGGATGAATAGGAGGCGCCCAGGCTGAGCTAGTGTGCCACCTGGCCGGAAGGCCGACGACATCCCCTTTTTCTGCGAGGTGCTCCATGTCCACGATTTCTGACGCCGCAGGCGGCCATGTCCGCACGCTGGCGGACGGCAACGAGATCCCCCTGTTGGGCCTCGGGGTGTGGCAGATCCCCGAAGGTCCCGAATGCACCCAAGCCGTTAGGTGGGCTCTCGAGCTCGGCTACCGCCACGTGGATACCGCTCAGGCTTACGAAAACGAAGAGAGCGTCGGCAAGGCCCTGCGCGAGAGCGGCGTGCCTCGCGAGGAGGTGTACATAACGACCAAGTTCCACCCGGGCAGAGCAGACCCGGCAAAAGAGGCTGAGGGCAGCCTTCGACGGCTCGGTGTCGACTATGTCGACTTGTACCTCGTGCACTGGCCGCAGGGCGGCGCAACCCGCGCATGGCAAGGGATGGAGCGCGCTCACGAGCTTGGCTACGCCCGTTCGATCGGTATCTCCAACTTCGACGTGAAGGAAATGGGAGAGGTCTCCGCCGCAGCAAAGGTCAAGCCGGTCGTAAACCAGGTCCAATTGAGCCCGTTCGAGCACAGGCGCGCACTTCTCGAGGCCGCCGAGCAGAAAGGGGTGGTCGTCGAGGCGTACAGCCCCCTCGGCACCGGCCAACACCTTTCGGACCGGACCGTCAAACAAGTGGCGGAGAGGACGGGGCGCACCCCTGCTCAGGTCCTGCTGCGTTGGTGCGTGCAGCAGGACTTGGTCGTGCTACCCAAGTCGACCCACCGCGACCGGATCCAGCAAAACGCCGGGATCTTCGACTTCACCCTCTCGCCCGACGATGTTGCCGAGCTCGACGCACTCGACAAGACCGGCGGGACAGCGGTCGCGCGCGAGGGTAGATGGTGGTAGGCCGCGCCGGCCCTCACGCAATAGGCAACCCGTTGGCCGAAATGACGTCCTTGTACCAGGTGTAACTGTCCTTGGGGACCCTTTCGCCCGTTGGGTAATCGACCCAGACCAGGCCGAAGCGTTTCGAATAGCCGTACGACCACTCGAAATTGTCCATCAAGGTCCAGACGAAATAGCCTTTTACGTCGGCACCTTTGTCGATCGCCTCCCTCACGGCGCTCAGGTGCGAGTGAATGTACTTCGACCTGCCCGGGTCGTGGACGGCGCCGTCGGGGTCCCGGTAATCGTGCTGAGCGCAGCCATTTTCGGTCACATAAATGGGGATCTGGGTGTACTCGTCGTGTATGCGGACCAAGACTTCGGTGAAAGCGCCCGGGTCCACCTCCCAGTCCATGGCCGTGCGCTCGAGCTGCGGGCGGCCGACGGTGACGACGGGGAGGTCGCCTCTGCCCCGGCCGGCGTCGGCAGGGACGAAATAGCCGGCCGCGCGCGCTTGTTCTAGGCGGCTGGGGTCG
>DATJMJ010000149.1:0-31365 GCA_035508795.1 Acidimicrobiales bacterium | reverse complement strand
TGCCGATCGTGCCGATGGTGCCGGGGCTCCCGAGGGTGGCGGGGGCGCAGGACGAGGGCCGGCCAATGAGAGTTGACCAGTACCTGCCGGGGTTCGCGCCCCACGACGCCATCGGCGGCCACGTGCTCCAGGCGCGCCGCGTGCTGCGCGAGGCCGGCTACCAATCGGATATCTGGGCCGAGCACATAATCGGGCCGATGGAGGCCGAGGCGCGGCCCTACCTCGAGGACACCCACAAGCCCGACCCCGACCGCCTCCTCGTCTACCACACCTCGACGAGCTCGCCCATGGCGGCGTGGCTCGCAGAACGCGCACAAGCCGAAACGGTGCTCGGGCACTACCACAACATCACGCCGGGGCGTTTTTTCGCCCGCTGGGAGCCGCATATTGCCGAGGCGATGCACCACGCCCGCCGGGAGCTTGCGATGCTCGCACCGAGCACGACGATGTCTTTTGCCGATTCGGCCTACAACGAGTCCGAACTGATCGAGCTCGGCTACCGGTCGACAGCTGTCTGCCCGATCCTCGTCGACCTCGAGGACTACCACCTCCCACCCGAGCCCCGCACCCTGGACCGTTTGCAACAACGCCGTGAACACTCCGGCGCCCACTGGCTTTTCGTCGGACGTATCGCCCCGAACAAGTGCCAGCACGAAATTGTCGGGGCGTTCGCTGTTTACCGGAAGATCTTCGACCCGGGGGCGCACCTGACCCTGGTAGGCGGGGCGACATCGCCCAATTACCGGCACGCGGTCCATCGGCTCGTGCACGACCTCGAGCTCGGCGACAGTGTCGAATTGCTCGAGGGGCTGAGGGAAAACGAGCTCCTTGCCTATTGGGCCGTCGCCGATGTTTTCGTCTGCCTTTCCGAGCACGAGGGTTTTTGCGTGCCTGTGCTCGAAGCCATGGAGCTCGGTGTGCCGGTAGTCGCCTATGCTGCCACGGCCGTACCCGAAACTCTCGGTGGAGCCGGTGTCCTGCTCGACGACAAGGACCCCCTCGCCGTTGCCCTTGCCGTGGACGAGGCCTGCCGGCCGGGGCCGGTCAGGGACCGCCTCATCGAGGCGGGCAAGAAGAGGGCTAGCGATCTTTCCCTTGCAAACACTTCAAAGTTGCTCCTCAGCGGCATTGCATCGCTTCAATAGATGAAGCTGGCGTTCGTCCCGCCGCGCTTCGGGCCGGGCGTCCTCGGTGGTTCCGAATCTCTGATGCGTGAAGCTGCGTTCGGCCTTTCCGGGCGCGGGCACGATGTCGAAGTCCTTACGACTTGTGCGGTGGACCACTACACGTGGGCGAACGAGCTGCCTGAGGGACCTTCGGAAGAAAATGGCCTGATCGTGCGGCGTTTCCCCGTGCTGCGCTACCCGAGCCGGGTCGCGCTCCGGGCGCAGCAGTCCATCGGCGCCGGCGTGGTCCCTGACATCGACAACCAGGTGAGCTGGCTCGGCTTCCAGTTTTCGTCGCCCGCTCTGTTCGATTACCTACTGAGGCACGGCGACGACTACGAAGCGGTCGTTTTTTCGCCTTATCTTTTCTGGAGCACGACCGTGTGCGCCCTCCTGGTCGCCAAGCGCGCCGTCGTCATCCCCTGCCTGCACGACGAAACGTACGCGCGCTTGGAGGTTGTCAGGCCTGTGCTGGCCGCGCCGGCGCTCGTATGGTTGCTTTCGGGACCAGAGCACGCGCTCGCGCACCGCCTTGGCCCCGTAGCCGCCCGCCACTCCGTCGTCGGGGCCGGCGTGCCGGTCCCGCGCTGCTACGACCCGGAAGGTTTTGTCGCGAGGCACAATTTGGCCCGCCCGTTCGTCGTTTTTGCCGGCCGGCGGGAGGCTGGTAAGGGTAGCCTCGAAGAAGCGTACGGCGCTGCTTCGGCGGTCGGCATGGACCTGGTGACGATAGGCAAAGGCGAAATGCCCCCGTCGCTGGCGGGGCGAGTGGTCGACCTCGGGTTCGTGAGCGACCAGGAACGCAACGACGCCTTCGCAGCCGCCACCGCCCTGTTGCAACCGAGCCGGATGGAGAGTTTCTCGCGCACGATCATGGAATCGTGGCTGGCGGGTACACCGGTCGTCTACCTGGCCGACAGCGCGGTGGTCGCGTGGCACTGCGAGCGTTCGGGCGGGGGGCTGAGCTACTCGGGTTTAGCGGACCTCGTCGAGGCGCTGCGCGCCGTCTCGGAGCCGCGGGAGGCCGGGAGGCTGGCTGCAGCGGGGCGCCGCTACGTGATCGAGAACTACACGTGGCCGAGCGTCCTGGACCGCATGGAGTCGAGCCTTTGGGCGGCTTTCGGGTGAGGTCGCCAGCGACTTCGGCTGCCTCGCCGCCTCCTGCCGCCCCGGCGGGTGGCCGCGGCCGGCGGTGCTTGGTAGCCGGGAGTTACCCACCGGTGCCCGGGGAGGCGGCGGCCGCGACCCTTGCCGCAGTGCGCCGGGCACTGTCCGACGGCGCCGATCCCGTGGTCGCCTCCCCCCGCCCGAGCGCCGCAGCGCTTGTGCTCCTGCGGCTCGGGCCTGCGCTCGGCCCCGAGATCTCGCGCCTCGGGCGGCAGAACGGGTGCGACGAGCTGGTGCTCTGCGTCGAACCGGGCTGGCCGTTCGTGGCCGGGCGGCCGCGGTCGGGCACGGCGCGGGCTCTGGCCGCTGCTCTCAAGGGCGCGAAGCGATCGGAACTGGTCGTGAGCGGCTCGCCCGAAAAGTGGGGGGACGATCTCGCGCTGGTTGCCCGCCTGTCGCGAGCGGTGCCGTGCCTGACAACGAGCTCGCCGGCGCTGGCAGCGGCACTGTCGTCGGCTCGGGGCTCGCGTGGCGGGCCGGCCGAGGGCCGGACGATCGTCCCGGCCGTGCTACCCGGCTTCGGCTCCGGCCCCGGCCCCGGCTCCGGACCGGGCCACGGCCAAAGTCCTGGCTCCAGTCCTGGCTCCGGTCCCGGCGCTGCCGGCGGTGACGGTACTGCTGGCTCGCCTGGCCAGGGAGTAGGTCCGCTCGAGCCCGGGGAGCTCCTTCTCGCTACACGTGCCAGGCGGCTGGCTGGCAGGTGGTCCCGCCGGATTTTCGGCCGGAGCGAGCCTCAGGTAAGGGCACTGGTCGCCAGCCTGGTGCGGCCGGCGCGCCCCTTGCTCAGCCGCGTAAGGGGGTTGACGGCGAAAGGGCCTGCCAGTCCCTAGGGCCAAGGAGCTTCCAGATCTTGTTGAACAGTACGGGCACGTTCCGCACCTCGATCCCGCCGGGCCCGGCGTCGCCGAGAGCGTCGAGGACGGCAGAAGTGCCTGCCCCGTCGCTGAACGTGAGGCCTCCGAGGTCGAGCGTCATGACACCGGGCGCCGCAAGAGCGCGGCTCAGGACTTCCCTCGCTTCGGTTGCCACAAATCGGTCGATTTCCCCGTAAACAACCACACCGCCCTGAGCGTCGAACGATACGCAGAAAGGATTGGGACGCGGTGAGGCTCCGACAGACGGGAAATGGACCGCGTCGAAGGCCGCTTCCGGCACTCGCCCCACCTCTTTTGTGCTGAAGCCGCACAGGGCCAAAGCCGGCCGGCCGGCGAGCACACGGGTCAAGCCCAGCTCGAAGTCGAGCCACTCCGCAGTAGTTGCGAAGAAGGGCATTACCCACGAGCCGTCCGCATAGATCCGCAAAGCCTCGTAGCCGTCTCGGGACGCTTCGTAGATGAGCACGTCCAGGGCCTCGAGGAACTTGGCAGGGTCAAAGGTGCCACCTGTCAAGGAGTAGTCCCGAGCATCGGCGACCACCAGGTGGCCCTTGTCGACGAGCGTCACGACGTCGAAGGTTTCTTGCAGGAACCCGCCGGCGTCCTCGTCGCTCGGAGAAGAGAAATAGACGAGCCTGTCGCCGACGTCCAGGCCGGATCTGAAGTAAGACACGACGCCCGCCCGCCGGTATGCATCGTCGGAGTAGCGCAGGCACCCGTGGGCTCCCGGCACCATCTGGTGGTCGAGCAACGGCAAAGGACGGTCCGCGCCCACCCAGGACACGATCAGCGGCGGCACCTCCGAACACTCATCCCCGGTCCGGGATGCCGAGAGGTTGCGCACCACTCTTGAACTTTCGCGTTCGCATCTGAATCATTGCTGAAGCCTGGCGTATAGGAACTGCAGAATGTCCGCCCCGCCGGAGATTGCGAAGACGCTCGCCGCAAGGCGCGTCCAACGCGGTGCGACGGCCATGCCGAACACCCCGATCGTCGAGACCCACTGGCCGATGCAAAATGGGCAGCTGACCATTTCGCCCGCAGCCTTCCGGGCACCGTTGCCTCGCACTTCTTCGGCCATCTCGGCAGGGCCGTCCGTCCCCACGTTGATGGTGAACGGCGCACGTAGCGGGCTCGTCACTGCGTCCTTGGATATCAGGCGGGACAGTTTCTGGGCCGCCAGGGCCAAGAGTACGAGATCTCCCCACGCGAGCCTCTCGGGAGCGCCCCGGCGGTGCAATGTGACGGCCATGGCGCCCACAGTGACCGTGTACGCGCCCATGAGACCGGCGTAGGCGCCGAGCGGGATGTCCCGCCCCGCCTTGTACTGTTCTGCTTCCGACCTAGCTGCCCTGGCGACTGTGCCCATGTGATTGGCCTTTCTTACCTAAGCGCTCATACCCATGGCGAAACCATCGCGCGGGCGCCAGTTCGCACGGCATTGTCCGCATTGCCCCGGCCAGGCAGCCCACCGAGGCGGGGCGCCCAGTCTCAGACCTTTCGTACAATCGGCCTTCGTGCCTCGCACTTCCCCGCCGATCCCGTCCCGGGCTGCTTCGTCCCTGGCAAAGCCGGCGCGGGCTGCTTCGCCCCGGGCTGCTTCGCCCCGGGCAACACCGTCCCGGGCAACACCGTCCCGGGCAAAGCCGGCGCGGGCAAAAGCGGCGGCGTCTGTGAGCATCTCGTTGGCCGACGCCCGCAGGCTCGCCATTCGTGCTCAAGGACTGGGAGGCGCCCGCCCGAGCAGCGCCAGGCCACCGGGCGCCACGCAGCTGCGCCGCGTCATGGGCACGTTGGGCACGATCCAGCTCGATGCCGTGAACGTACTTGCGCGCACCCAGTTCATCGTGCCCTTCAGCCGGGTGGGAGGCTACGACCCGGCGTTGTTCCGCTCGTTGAGCGGGCCCGGGCAGGCGTGGTTCGAGTACTGGGGGCACGCGGCCTCGTTGATGCCTCTCGACCTCTACCCCCTCCTGCGCTGGAGGATGGCGCGGTGGCGCGACGACCTCGTCTACAACGAGGCCTATAGAGAACGCCGCAGGGCCTGGAGGGAAGCGCACGCCGGTTACGTCGGCTCGGTGCTTGCGGAGGTGGCGGACCGCGGACCGCTGGCGGCCTCGCAACTGTCCGAGCCTCGCAGGCAGACCGGCGAATGGTGGGACCGGCGCAGCGTCGGGCGGAGGGCGCTCGAGTTGCTCTTCGGCGACGGTGTCCTCGCCGCCTGGCGGAGCGCCAACTTCGAGCGCGTCTATGACCTCGCCGAACGGGTCATCCCGGCCGAGTACCTCGACCAGGTGCCACCGCCCGAGGAGGAGGCTCAGCGGCAACTCGTGCTCCGGGCGGCCCGGTCTCTCGGTCCTGCCACTGTGGGCGACCTGGCCGAGTATTTCTGGCTGCGGCCGGCCGTCGCCCGCGAACGGATAAGTGAGCTTGTCGGAGCGGGCCAGCTCGTCGCGGTTGCAGTCGAGGGTTGGAAAGAACCGGCCTACATGCTCCCCGGCGCCCGGCCCGGGCCCCTGCGACGGGAGGGTGCCACGTTGCTGTCGCCGTTCGACTCGCTCATATGGACGAGGCAGAGGACGCACCGGTTGTTCGGGTTTCATTACCGCATCGAGATATACGTGCCTGGCCACCTCCGGGCGCACGGTTACTACGTCATGCCGCTTCTCGTCAGCGACCAGCTGGTCGGCCGGTTGGACCTGAAAGCCGACCGCAAGGCCTCGGTGCTTCGGGTGGCGGCGGCTTATGCCGAGGACGGTTACCTGAGCGGTGAGGTTGCCGAAGCCACCACCTTGGAGCTGCACCGCCTGCGGGCCTGGCTCGGCCTCGAAGGGCTGACGGTCCTCGACAAGGGGGACCTCGCGCCGCTCCTCAAGTCGCTGTCCGAGCCGGCCCGCCGCCGCGGGCCGGGTGCCCGGGCCGTGCGCACTGACACGGGCGGCACGGAGCCCGCCGCCCGCCGGTCTGCCCCAAGCACGCACCCCGATCGCCGCACCGGCAAATCCGACCGGCCCCCCGAAAGAAAGGCCAAGACATGAGAGCTGCCGTCTACCGCCGGACCGGCGGGAGCGATGTACTGAGCGTAGAAGAGATCGACGTGCCCGCTCCGGGGCCTGGAGAGGTGAGGGTGCGGGTAGCGCTCTCGGGCGTGAACCCGACCGACTGGAAGAGCCGCTCGGGCGCTACGGGCGGACAGCCGGACGGGTTCCAGGTGCCCCACCAGGACGGCTCGGGCGTGATCGACGCCGTCGGGGAGGGCGTCAGCCAGGACCGGGTTGGGCAGCGGGTCTGGATGTTCCTTGCCGCCGCCCGCAACCGCTACGGGACGGCCGCAGAGTATTGCGTCCTGCCCGCCGGACGCGCCATCCCCCTGCCCGGTAACGCTTCGGACGAGCTCGGGGCGAGCCTGGGGGTGCCAGCCCTCACTGCGGCCCACTGCCTCGGGTGCGTGGGCGGGGGGCCGGGCTCGCTCGAGGGTGCGGCCGTGCTGGTCGCCGGCGGGGCAGGAGCCGTCGGCCACTTCGCGGTCCAATTGGCAAAGCAGGCAGGGGCTCGAGTTGCGACAACCGTGAGCTCTGAGGACAAGGCACGGCTGGCTCGCGAGGCTGGCGCAGACCTGGTCGTCAACTACCGGGAGGACGGTGCCGCCGAGGCTCTCCGTACGTTTTCGCCGCGGTTCGCCCGTATCGTCGAAGTGGCCCTCGGGGCCAACCTCGACCTCGACCTGGCTTTGAGCGGCCCGGGGACGGTCATCGTGAACTACGCCGCCGAAGCGGCCAACCCTGTCCTGCCGACGCGCAAGCTAATGAACGCCAACGTGACGCTCCATTTCGTGCTCCTCTACGGCGTCCCAGCGCAGGAGCTGGAGGCGGCAGTGGGCTGGGTCGAAGGCGCTCTGGTGGCCGGGGCGTTAACTGAGCTGCCGGTGCACCGTTACCCACTCGATGAGATCGCCGCCGCCCAGGAGGCCGTCGAAGCCAACGTGGTCGGCAAGGTGCTGGTCGTCCCGGGGTAACGGGTGCCCCGAGGTCGCCGGCCGAGCGCCGCACAGTGCTGCCTTCGCCAAG
This sequence comes from Acidimicrobiales bacterium, assembly GCA_035508795.1. Lineage (GTDB taxonomy): Bacteria > Actinomycetota > Acidimicrobiia > Acidimicrobiales > Palsa-688 > DATJMJ01. Next base: position 24,090 of record DATJMJ010000149.1, on the reverse strand, counting down.
GAGACAACGAGGGAAGCGGCGGGCCTGAGGGCGGCTTCGACCTCGGGGGTTAGGCCCTCGCCCCTGGAAAAGTCGGCTCCTTCCACGCCGACGAGAGCGACCCTGGCCGGCAGCACACCCAAGGAGCCGGCGAGACGGTACGCCTGGGCAAAACCGAGCCCATGAGTGCTCGACGCAGCGGGAGCAGCCGCAGCAGCCGCAGTCGAGGCGTCCGCCCCGAGCCAGATCAGCCTGACGGTCCCCGGAGGGCGCCCCGAGCTGATGGCGTCGACGACGATCAGCAGACTGTCCGGCCCGGCACGGCATACGTCGTCGAAAACTTCGAGCAGGCGAAGAGGGTTGTCTTCCACTACAGCCGTACGCAATGTGCCCTTTGCGACCCGGAGGGCATAGCGGGCGACAGCCGGCCCGGCCCCGTCGTCGTGGCGCAACGAATTGCCCAGCGCGGCAAGGACGACTTCGGTCAATTTCCCTCCATGGTCAATTTTAGGAAGTGGGCGGCGCAACTGATGCAGGGGTCATGGTTGCGCACTGCCATTTCCGCCCGGTGGGTAAGGACATCTTCGCCTGCCGCCAAATATCGTTCGGCGACGGTCCTGAGGTCGCCTTCTATTGCGAGCTGATTTTGCGATGTCGGCGGCATTATGCGTGCCTTGGTGACCAAGCCGTCCCGCAGCTCATAGCTGTGCAGCAGGAGCCCTCGCGGGGCCTCGGTCGCCCCCGCTCCGCTCAACGTCGACCCGGGAGGGGCAGGCGGCATGGGGGTGAAAGGAGGGGAAGGAGGCTCGTAAGTGGACACGATCCGCAGAGCTTCTTCGCAAGCCAGGACCATTTCGACCGCCCGCACTACGATGCTGCGGAACGGGTTGCGGCACACGGCTCCAAGCCCCGCCCCTTGAGCCGCCTGCCGCGCGAGAGGGGTCAGGAAGGGCCAGTTGAGGGCGTAGCGTGCCAAAGGCCCCGTGAGGTAAGGCAAATTGCCGTAGAGGCGCGAGTGCAACGCCGTCGAGCGGGCCACGTGCTGCTCGACCGCGACCTGTGCGAACTCGGCGGGCGTCCACTCCAACCCGGTCGACGACACGATACGGCCCTGTTCGATCGGGTAGCAGGCGGGCCCCCTCAGGGCGACGAACAAATAGTCCTGTTCGAAATCGGGGAAATCGAAGCCGGAGGCCCATTCCACCGTCTCGATCGAAGCCTCGAGGGCGCGGCGCAAGGGTTCCTCCAGGGCGCGCACGGCCTCGACCTCCGGCGCCTTGTAGAAGCCGCCCACTCTCACGTTCACCGGGTGGACGGCTCGCCCGCCGACAGCCGTCATGACCAGGTTGCCCGCATTTTTGAGGGCAAGCCCTCTGCGAAGCGCCCCCGGGTCGATCGCTCCGAGCTCGACTGCGTCCTGGCAACCAAAAAAGTCCGGGGCGTGGAGGAAATAGATGTGCAGGGCGTGGCTTTGGAGCCATTCGCCGCAATAGAGAAGCCGGCGCAGTTGCTGGACCTGCGGCGCCGGGGTGGCGATAAAAGCGTCCTCGAACGCCCCGCAGAAGGCTTCTTCGATAGCGGCGCACGAGGTCATCTGGTAGGCGACGGGGCAGATCCCGCATATCCGGGCGGTGATGTCCGGTACCTCCTGGTACGCCCGGCCCACCAGTAACGCCTCGAAGAAGCGAGGCGGCTCAAAGATGTCGAGCGTCACATCGCTGACTGCGCCATCTTGTAGCACGACGCGCAGGCCACCCTCTCCTTCGACCCGCGCCAACAAGCCGACTTCGACCGAGCGGTCAGCGGCCATGGCCCGCGCCCTCCTTTGCAGGCTGCTTTGGCTTTGCAGTTGCGGGCTCCTTTGCCGCTGCTGTCGCGGGTTGCTTTGCCGCTGCTGTCGCCGGCCCTGTAACCGGGGCCATCGCGGGTGCCAATGCGGGTGCCAATGCGGGTGCCAATGCCGGTGGCGGGACGGGGGTAGTGCCGGCGGTGAACGCCCGCAACATCCGCCCCAACACCTCTGGCTCAACGCCGTCGTCGCACAAGCGCCTTATGAGCGAGGTCGTGTTGACCGTTGCTGCCGGGCCGAAACACCCGAAACAACCGCGGCCCCACGCCGGGCAGATGGCCCCGCACCCCGCCTGGGTTACGGGCCCGAGGCACGGCGTGCCGGCCGCGACGAGGACGCAACTATTGCCCGCAGCCTTGCATTCCTGGCACACCGGGTAGCTGGGGATGCGGGGCGCCCGGCCCGCGAGGTAAGCAGTCAGCACCTCGAGGAGCTGGTGCTTATTGACCGGGCAGCCCCGCAATTCGTAATCCACTGGCACATGTGCCGAAATCGGGGTGGAAGTGGCGAGACAACTTATGTAGCTCGGGTGGGCGTACACCGCCGACATGTACGCGCCGATATCCGCGAAATTGCGGAGGCTCTGGATGCCGCCAGCTGTCGCGCAGGCACCGATGGCGACAAGGAACGTGGAGGATGCACGGATTTCCTTCACTCTTTCTGCGTCGTGGGGGGTGGTTACCGAACCCTCGACGAGCGAGACGTCGTACGGCCCGCTCACGACCGCGCGGCTCATCTCGAGGAAATAGGAAACCTGGACGGCCTCTACGAGCTCGAGGAGGTGCTCTTCGAGGTCGAGCAGGCTCAGCTGGCAGCCGTCGCAGGACGCCAATTTCCACACTGCCAGCAGGGGCCGGCGCGCTGGACCGGGAGCGTCGGGCGTCACAAGATCCGCAGTCGCAAGATCCGGAGTCGTTGGGCCCGGAGTCATAGTTCTGCCTCGGTCAGTAAGCCGCTTGCGGCCGGGTAGGTGACGACCGGGCCGCCGAGGCACAGGATGTAAGGCCCAAGCTGGCAGTGCCCGCAGAGACCGGTGCCGCATTGCATGTTGCGTTCGAGCGACAAGCGGAGGCGGATCGAGGTGGGCGGCACCCCGCGCTCGAGCAAGGCTTGTACGGCGAAACGCATCATCACTTCCGGTCCGCATATGAGGGCCATCGTCCGCGCAGGGTCGAAATTGGCCTGGTGCAACAACTGCGTCACGAGCCCGACGTTGCCTTTCCAGCCCTTGGCGGCGATGTCGACGGTGGTCCCCACCTGGGCGCCCTCCGCTTCCCAGGACGCGAGATCTTTTCTGAAGATGAGCTGGTCGGGACTACGGGCACCCACCAGCAGCACGACTCTGCGCGGGCCGGAAGGAAGGCCCATCCGGTGCACGAGGAGCCAAACAGCTCCCCGCAGCGGAGCGAGGCCGATGCCTCCGGCCACTATCACGGCGTCGGACTGGGCGAAGGCGTCGGTCCCCCAGTCGGTCCCGAACGGCCCGCGTACCCCGATCGGTGCCCCGAGCGGGAGCCGGCATAGCGCCCTTGTCACGGCACCCACTTCGCGCACTGTGTGCATGAGATGGCCCGGCCCGGGCGGGCTGCTTATCGAGATGGGCACCTCGCCAACGCCAAATGCAGTCAGCATGTTGAACTGACCGGGGGCGAAGTCGTACATCCACCCCGGCGGGCCCATCAGACCGAGGGTCACTACGTCGGGAGCTTCTTGGAGCTTGGAGGCGACGTGCAGCACCATGGGGGTGAACGGCCCTTTGGTAGGTGGCCGGGCCGGCGACTGTCGGGTGGTCGCGCTCATCGGATCTGGTGGCGGGGGGGTGCGCTCGGGTGAGCGGCCCGGGCCGCCGTTGCCCCTGCTGGCCCTCCCGCTCCTGCTGCGGTCGCTGCGGTCGCTCCAGCTGCGGTCGCTGCGGTCGCTGCGGTCGCCGTGGTCGCGGTCCCCACCTGAGCTGCCGCCGGGGCCTCGCCATAGAGGTCCAAAAGACGGATGCGGGTTTGCTGGAGGCGCTCGAGGACGACAGGGGTTATCCGTTTGAGGAGGGCGTAGCCAAGAACGGGGTCCTCGTCCAGTTTGGCCCGCAGACGCGCCCCGTCGAAAGCGAACGCCTGCACCGCCTCGATCGCGTGCGCGTCGAACTTCCATTGGAAGGGCGGGAAAAGCCAGGACAGGCCGAGGACCTCACCTGCGCCGAGGGTTTGCACGAGGAGGTGGCCCTTGCCGGGGGCGTGCGCCGAAAGGGCGACTTTGCCGCTCCTCAGCAAGTAAAGAACACCTGCGGCGCCACCTTCGGCCAGGATCGCTTCGCCCACGCCGAACTCGACCTCGGACGCGCTGGCCGATAGACGCTCGACCGCGCCCGGAGGGAGCCCTTTGACAAGCGGGTGGTCCGCCAGCTCGTTGATGGTGGCGCCCCTCATCCACTCACCCCTTTGTAAAGATGCCGGCGCCGTCGCTTGCGCGCAGGGCCGCGATTTCCTCTGTGATATCGATGCACGCTGGGCACCACGTGATGCAGCGGCCGCACCCGACGCACCCCGGCCCGCCGAACTGGTCCCACCACCACGAGAACTTGTGCGTTGCCCATTGCCGGTAGCGCGATTTGATGCTTGCCCGCACCGGCCCCCCGTGGACGTACGAGTGCGCCAGGTCGGAGCACGAGGCCCAGACGCGCCGACGTTCGACCGTCCCGGTGAGGTCGGTCGTGTCCTCGAAGTTGGCGCAGAAGCAAGTGGGGCAGACCGCGGTGCAGTTGCCGCAGGCGAGGCAGCGGGTGGCGACCTCGTCCCAACGGGGGTTGGCGAGGTTGCGCGACAAAAGCTCAGGCAAGCCCGCTGTATCGACGCTCCGGCCCATGTGGGCGGCCGCCCGGGCGAGCAACGAGACCCTCTCCCCGGCTTCGGACGGTTGGGCACCCCTGCGGGGGAGGGATTCGATCACGGCCCGGCCCTCCTCTGACCCTGCTCGGGCCAGGTAACGGTGCCCGGTCTCGATCGCCGCCGTGCCCGCCGCGTTCGCCTCGCCTGCCCCTGCTCCTGCCCCCGCCCCGGCCCCGGCCACTGCCCCTGCCCCTGCCCCGGCTCCCGTCCCGCTCGGGCCGCCTGCCCCTGCCCCTGGCCCGCCTCCCGTCCCGCCCAGGCCGCCTGCCCCTGCCCCTTCCGGCCCTGCGCCGGCGGTCCCCGCCGTGCTCGGCTCCGGCCCGCTTGCCGGCGAGCGCATTGCGGCCGGCCTGAGTTCGGTGAGCGCAATGTCGAAACCGTCGGTTACGCCGGGGCCGGTGCCCATCGCCACGCAGAAGCACGTAGCGGCCGGGCGGGTGCATTCGGCCACGACGTAGAAGGCTTTCTTGCGGCGCCGCCGGTAGACGGGGTCAGTGGCGTCGGGCCTGTCGAGGGCACGGTCGAGCACCCGGAGAGCTGCCAGGTCGCACGGCCGGACGCCGACGAAAGCCACGGGCGGCGCATCGTCAGCCACCTCTTCCACTTCGAACGAGGGTGGTTTCGCCCGCCAGACAGTCATTTTCGGTGGGAAGACCTCGTTTTTTGGTGACCACGGCCCTACCGCCCAGCCGAAGACCTCGTCCTCGCGGGCCTCTCCGTCGTCCGAGCGGCCCGAGCCGTCCGAGCGGCCGGGGCTGTAGTGGTCCAGGTGGTACCGGCCGGGTGCCTGGGTATCGCGCCAACCGCGAGGGAGGTCCTCGGCGCCTGCCACGTCGGCGTAGACAATTGCACCGTCACGTACCACCGGGCCGAGCACCCGGTACCCACGGGCCCTTGCGGCCTGGATGAGCGCACCCAGGCCGTCGAGCCCGATCACAACATCCGAGCTCATCAGCTAAGACCGTAGGTTGCCTTTCCCGGTGGGATAAGGGCCCAAGGTCACAACTCGTCCTGACGTATGTCTGCCGGAGGCTGCCGGCGCCGGCGCCATCCTGGAGGGCGCCATCCTGGAGAGATCGAGTACGACTCGACTATCTATCGAGGCAGCGCGCCCCACTACGCGCCCGGCCGGCCCCCTTACAGCGCCGCGCTCGAGGAGACGCTGGCGGGGATGTTCGGCCTCGACGGCCGGGGCCGGCTGCTCGACGCTGGTTGCGGCCCGGGGATCCTGGCGCTGCGGTTGGCGTCCCTGTTCGAAGAGGTTGTCGGGCTCGACCCCGACCCGGACATGCTCGCGGAAGCGTCACGGCGGGCCGGCGCGCAGGGCGTTGTCAACGTTGCCTGGGTGAGGGCTCTGGCCGAGGATCTGCCCGGCGCGGCCCCGGGCCCGTACCGCCTGGTCACTTTCGGCCAGTCCCTGCACTGGACCGACGAGCACAAAGTGGTCGAGTCGGTCTACGACATGCTCGAGCCGGACGGGGCAATGGCCCTCGTCGTCCACACGGTGCAAGGCCGGCCCGTACCACCGAGCCCCGGTCCCGGGTACCCGCCCATCCCCCACGATGAGCTCAAGGCTCTGGTGGCGGAGTACCTCGGGCCCGTTAGGCGCTCCGGCCAGGGCTACGTCCGGGCGCGCGACCACACCTTTCAGGACGTGCTGGCAGCTACGCGTTTTGGACCTCCGGAAGTCGTCTTCGTGCCCGGCGTGCCCGACCTGGTGCGCGATACCGAGAGCGTCCTTTCGGGTTACTTCTCGCTTGCTACCTCGGCGCCCCATCTTTTCGAGGACCATGTCGAACAGTTCGCAGAAGAGGCCCGGCAACTTTTACGGGGCTCTTCGCCAACAGGCATGTTTTGGGATTGGCCGGGCGACACCGAGGTCATCGTTGCGCGCCGGTGAGCTACGCCCACCTCGGGCAGACAGATAGGTCAGCTCGCAACGGTGATGACGGCCGCTCCGTTGAAACCGTCGTTTGCCAGGTCCCACAGTGCCTGGTCGGCGGCCTCGAAGGGGTAAGGCGTCGTGGTCGCCTTGATGGCAAAATGCGCCGCAGCTGCCAGGAACTCCTCACCGTCGCGCCGGGTGTTGGCCGTGACCGAGCGCAAAGTGCGTTCTTGGAAAAGGTGTTCGTCGTAATTGAGCACCGGCACATCCGTCAGGTGGATGCCAGCCACCGCCAAAGTGCCGCCGCGGTCGAGAGCTTTTAAGGCGACGGGTACCAGTGTGCCGACCGGAGCAAAAAGGACAGCCGAATCGAGAAGCTCGGGGGGCGTACCGAAAGCGTCGTTTACCGAAGCTGCGCCGAGTTGCCTTGCCAGGGCCTGGTCCTTGGCCGAGCGTGTCATCACGTGCACCGTGGCGCCTTGTGCGATCGCAAGTTGTGCCACGAGGTGAGCCGAGCCACCGAACCCGTAGAGGCCGAGCCGCCCACCGGGTGGCAAGCATGCCCGTTTCAACGCCCTGTAGCCGATTATCCCGGCGCACAAGAGCGGCGCCGCCGAACGGTCGTCGAAGCTGTCAGGCAGGGCATAAAGGAAGTCCTCGTCGCCTGTGACGTACTCGGCGTAGCCACCGTCGATGTCCCATCCCCTGAAAGTGGGTGCCAGGCAGAGATTTTCCCTTTCTGTAGTGCAAAACCGGCACCGCCCGCACGATTTTGCGAGCCACGCCGCCCCGACCCTCTGGCCGAGCTGGAAGCGCTTGCAGCCGGGCCCGAGCCTGTCGACCGTCCCGACGACCTCGTGCCCGGGGACCACCCGGGGCCGGTGCGGTGGCAGATCTCCCTCGGCGACGTGCAGGTCGGTGCGGCAGACGCCGCACACCGACACCCTGACCCGCACTTCGCCGGGACCTGGTTCGGGTTCGGGCCGTTCGACGAGGCGGAGAGGGCCCTTGGCGTCGGGGCCCCCTTCTGCAGGGGCCACCCGTCCCAGCGGTGCGGGGGCGCTAACCTCCCAGGCACGCTGCACCACCGGGCGGTTATACCACGCCTTTGGGTACCAGGTCTTCTCGTGGACCTTGCAGCCCGGGGTCTTCGTCCTGGCTGGCGGGCCCCGGGTCCGCCGGGAGCGCCGGGCGGCCGCGGCGCCCAGCTGGCGCCGCACTGTTGCCGCGCTGGCGCGCGTACTGATGACAAGCTGATGCAATGCTGAGGAGGACGAAGAAGGTGGCTCAACAAAGTGGGGCAACATCGAAAGGGCGGCGGCCGAGAGCGCTTGTCACCAATGACGATGGGATAGGTTCAGAGGGCCTCGTGTCCCTGGCGCGCGCCGCCCTGTCACTGGGGCTCGACGTCGTGGTCGCAGCGCCCGACAAAAACTTGAGCGGTGCGAGCGCCTCGCTGACGGCACTTCAGGCTGACCGCCGCGTGGTCGTGAGCCCCCACAAGCTGGAACGCCTTGGCAGTGTCCCGGCTTTTGCGGTGGCTGCGACGCCGGCGTTCATCACGCTCCTCGCCACGAGGGGAGCCTTTGGCGAGCCGCCCGACCTCGTCTTGTCGGGGATAAACCAGGGCCACAACGCCGGCCAGGCCATCCTGCACTCGGGGACCGTCGGGGCGGCAATGACCGCTGCCGCCTACGGTCGCCGGGCGATGGCCGTTTCCCTGGCGTCGGTGGGCCCTGCCCTGAGGGGAGAAGCTCTCGAGTGGGCCACGGCCGAACAGGTTGCCGGGAAGGCTTTGCCCGCCCTGGTCCTGTCGCCCCCAAGGACCCTCGTCAACATAAACGTCCCCAACGTGCCACCCGGCGCCTTGCGGGGCTTGCGGCGCGCCACACTGTCGACATTCGGGTCAGTGCAGGCAAACGTCGTCGAGACCGGGCAGGGCTACATTTCCGTCGAAATGGCTGACGTCGAGGCGGCGAACGAACCGGGCACGGACGCAGCGTTACTGGCCGAGGGCTGGGCAACATTCACGTGCCTGAGCCCGATGTGCGAGGTGGACGAGCCATGCTTCGACGGCATCGCCGCTCCTGCGCCGGCGAACTCGAGCTCCCAGGGAGCTCAGGCGGACTGAGCCGAAGTCAGGCGAGCTTGGCCAGGCGGAACTGTTTGCCGGGGGCAAAGGGAACGCCGCCGGGGGCGCCCGAGGTGGCATTGAAGCCGACCCCGAGGTGGGCGAACGAGGATCCCGATGCGATCCGGAAACCTTCGGTGCCCCGCCAGTTTTCCAAGGACACATTCTCGCCGAAGAAGGTGACGTTGTCGGCGTCGATCCGCACTGCATTTTGACCCGAATTGGAAACCCGCAGGTTGACCGCCTGCACCATCGCGTATGCCGAGACCTGCTCGACCCAGACGCCGTGCCCGGCAGGCACACCCGGGCCCGAAGGGGACTGGATGCTGACATTGGCCATCTGCATCGTCGCCGCGAGGCCAGCCCGGCCCGGCGCGGCGATGTGCACCCCCGTTACGCAGCCGTCGAAATCTGCATTGAAAAGGTGGACCTTGTGCGGGATGCCCGCCGCCGAGCTGCCAAGGCTTATGCCCTTGTTGTAGTTGTAAGCGAAGACATTGCTTATGTGGGGGTTGTCGCAACGCAACAGCGCGATCGCGGTGCCGTTGGCGAGCTGGTAGGCCGCAGGGGGCAACGAGCCCGGTTGCCAGTACGGCCAGAAATGGACGGTGTCGATGTAATTGGTGTCCTGCGACCGGTCGACCGCGATCCCGTACTGGACGGGCTGGCCGAAGATCCGCCGCACGACCGCCTGCGCCCCGCCGTCTATGTAGATGCCGCCGTAGGGGTTGTAGAGCAAGATGTCCTCGACCATGGAGTTATTGCCCGTGATATGGAGCATCGGTTGCGCCGCCGCAGGAGCGCCAGAGGTGCTCTGGTCGGGCACGTTGAAGGCGATGTTGCGGACCGACCCGCCGCTGCCGGCGATGGTGACGGGGCTGAAGCCCGCTCCGGCCGGTGTGAATATCCAGCTGCCGGCGAAAGTGTTGACCTGTGCCCCCGGCGTGTTCCAGCCGCAGCCGAGCAGCGTCACGCCCGGGGGCACCGACAGGCCCGAGGTGACCCGGTAGCGGCCTGCGGGGAGGAAGACGGTGTTGCCGGTCGGCGCGGAGGCAGGCCCGGCCGCAGCTATCGCTTCCGCAATTGCCGCTGTGTCGTCGGCAGCGGCATCGCCCTTGGCCCCGTAGTCGGCGACATTAATGAGCGGGCTCGTCGGTACCACTGGGGTCGAGCGTAGGCGGCGTGAACCGTTTTGCGAGCTTTTCCGGTTTGGGTCTCCTCACTCGGCGAGTTCGATCCACCACTCTGCGCAGTGTATCCTCGCTTGGGTGGGCACTAACCCAGCGCTAGTGGCGCACCTCTACCGCCGGGCGGGCTTCGGGGCCACCTCGGCCGAGATCGAGCAACTCTCACAACACAGCTGGGAAGATCTGGTCGGGGGGCTCATTTCGGGCCTCAGCGGCCCGGACCCAACCGGCGACGCCGTACCGTTGCCTCACCTGACGAGCATCCCTCAGGCGAACGTACCCGGCTACCGGTACAACGGCTGGCAGGAGTACGTCAACCTGATCAACTGGTGGCTCGAGCGGATGGTCGTGACGTCGACGCCGCTGCGGGAGAAGCTGGCGCTGCTCCTCCATTGCCAGTTCCCCACCTCGTGGAGCAAGGTCGGCTGGGCCTACATGATGTACGTCCAGAACCAGATCTTCAGGACGCTCGGGCCGGGCAGCTTCGAAACCCTGACCCAGGCAGTCGCCAAGGACCCGGCGATGCTCATCTGGCTCGACACGGACACGTCCCACAAGGACGCCCCGAACCAGAACTTCGCCCGGGAGCTGATGGAACGCTTCACGATGGGCGTGGGCAACTACAGCCAGGAGGACGTTATCCAGGGCGCCCGCTGCTTCACGGGCTGGGAGCTCGACCAGCAGTCGGGCGTCTTTTACTTCAACCCCTACGACAACGACGACGGCGTCAAGCATTTCCTCGGCCGCACCGGTCGTTTTACCGGTGAGGACATCATCAGCATCATCACCCACGAGCCGGCGTCGCACCGCTGGGTCGTGTCGAGGCTTTGGTCCTGGCTCGGGTTCCCGGTCCAACCTGACGACCCGGTCGTGGCCGAGTTCGTTCCGGGCTACTCGAAGGACCTCAACATCACCAACCTGCTGGAGGCGATGTTCAACCACGCTGCCTTCGTTTCGCCGCGGGCCAAGCAAGGCCTCATCAAGCAACCCGTCGAGCTGCTCGTGGGAGCATTGCGGACGCTCGGGCTGACGACGGCGCCATTTTCCAACGGCGACCTGTCGTGGATGCTCGGGAACATCGGCCAGGTGCTCTTCACGCCACCGTCCGTCGGGGGTTGGGGTTCCAACGAGTACTGGCAATCCACGGGTGCGGCGGCGGGGTACATCCAGCAAGCAAACGCCCTTGCCGGGGTCGCCGACCTCACTGCGCTGGAGGACAGCGACGGCCATCCCGCCGACCAGGTTACGGCGGCGCTTTCCCTCGTGGGCCTCTCCGAGGTCTCTGCGAGGACAAGGGCGGCGGTCACCTCGCTGGCGCTTTCGATGCGCTCGAGCAGTGGCTCCTGGCCTGCTCAGCAAATCGTGAGCCTGGCGTTGCTGTCCCCTGAGTTCGCAATGAACTGAGCCGTAAGACGGCTCGGGCGCGCATCGAACAGGCATCAAGGGATTACCTAGGATTTAGGAGGCGAAGTGACAATAAACCGGCGCCAGTTCCTGACCGGCGTCCTCGGCGGGGGGGCCGCGGCCGGCGTCGTCCGCTTCAGCGGGTTGAGCTCTCTTTTGAGCATCGCCGAAGCGTCTGCTGCCACGGTGCCATCGAACGGCCCGTTCGTGCTGTGCACGCTCTACGGAGGCAACGACGGTCTCAACACGGTCATCCCCTATGAGAGCGGTATCTACCGTGATTGGCGCGGCGGCCTCGCGATCCCGGGCGACCAGGTGCTCTCGCTCGGCGACGACGGCAGCGGGCGCGTTGGTTTCCACCCTTCCATGCCCAACCTTTACAACCTTTGGAAGGCGGGCAAGGTCGCGGTGATAAACGGGGTCGAGTACCCGCACCCGAACTTCAGCCACTTCGCTTCGCAGTCCATCTGGCAGACCGCGAACACGTCGGGCGACCCGGGGACGGGCTGGCTCGGCCGATGGCTCGACATCACCGGTACCGACCCGATGAGGGCGCTGTCGGTGGGCCCGACCCTCCCGACCGCTCTTGTCGGCGCCAAGCAGCAGGGAAGTTCGGTCGTGGACTCGACCTCTCCTGGCGACCAGCTGCCGGGTCAGAGCGGCCCTTTCGCAGGCGCGTACAAACAAATGATGACGCGTTTCCCCGGCGAACCGGCACTGCAAGCGGCTCAAGCCGGGTCGGGTGCAAATTTCTTGAAAGTCGGGGCCGACGCGGCCGCCGCCCTTTCCAAGGAGCACCCGCCCGTCGGCAGCGGCAACGCCGGCGATATCGGCAACCAGCTCGACATAGTGGCCGAGCTCATCAGCTACGGGCTGCCGACAAGCGTTTACAGCGTCAGCTGGGAGAGTTTTGACACCCACTCCAACCAGGCCAACACGCACGCCGGGCTGCTTGCGTCCCTCGACTCCGCGCTAGGTTCTTTTATGAGCGCCTTCCCCAAGCCCGTCCCGGGCAAGAGCCCCGTGGTCATGGTCTACAGCGAGTTCGGGCGTACGCCGAAGGCCAACGCGAGCGGCGGGACCGACCACAGCTCGGCGAGCGTGGTCCTCGCAGTTGGGCCCGCCGTGAAAGGCGGTTTCTACGGGGCGATGCCGAGCTTCACGAGGCTCGACCCGTGGGACAACCTCATCTTTACGACCGATTTCCGCCGTGTCTACGCCACTGTCCTCGAGCGGGTCCTCGGGATCGAATCGCCGGCGTCAGTCCTCGGCGGTTCGTTCCGCCCGCTCGACTTCCTCTGAGTCAGGTCCCGAGGGGCAGGGTCGAGGCCCTGCAGATGAGCTCCGGGTCGATCACGACGTTGACAGGTTGGCGCGCCCCGTGCTCGTCGAGCCCAGCGTGCTCCTGCTGAGCGCTCTCGTCCAACTGGTCCACCAGGATGCGGACGGCGGCCTCTCCGACCCGCTGGAAGTCCTGCCGAACTGTCGTGAGCGGGGGGAGGAAAAACTCGGACTCGGGCACGTCGTCGAAGCCGACAACGGCGACGTCTTCGGGGACCCGCCTGCCGTGCTCGTTCATCGCCCGCAGGACGCCGAGCGCCATCTGGTCGTTGGCAACGAAAATCCCACGGACGCCCCGGTCCTTTGCCAGTTGTTCCCCGGCGAGGTAGCCCGAGCGCGCCGACCAGTCGCCCGGGACGGGAGCCACCACGTCTGCACCCGCGTCCTCGAGAGCCTTGCGCCAGCCGGCGACACGCCCGCGGGCTTCGAGCCATTCCCACGGGCCGGCGACATGGTGGACCGTGCAGCAGCCCGTCCTGAGCAAGTGCTCGGTCGCCGCCCGGGCACCGGCGACCTGGTCGACGGTCACGACGGACGTGCCAGTTTCGGGGTCTCCTTCGACGGCGACGACCGGGGTGCCGGTCGGCAGGTAAGCCAATGCGTCACGGGCCGAACTGAAAGGGGCGATAATTGCCAGGCCTTCGACAGATTGGCCCGTCAAACGTCGTACGGCCTCGTGGACCGAATAGTTGTCTATCGAATGGACGGCAACGACCGAGACGAAATAGCCCAACTGCTGTGCGGCGTGCTGGAGAGCGAGCAAGGTCGAAGCCGGGCCGTAAAAACCTGAGTCGAGGGCGACGACACCGAGAGTCCGGGAACGCCCGCTGGCGAGCGCCCGGGCAGCGGTGTTGGGCCTGTAGCCGAGCTCGTCGATGGCGGCAAGGACCCGTTGGCGAGTCAATGCACTGACGCTCGGGTGCTTGTTGAGCACCCGCGAAACCGTTTGGTGCGAGACCCCGGCGAGGCTGGCGACATTGGAAATGGACGGCCTGGACGTTCTGCCTGCTGTCCTGCCAGTCGCCCTCACTTCCACCCGCCCCACGCTCGCCGCTGGGCTTGCAACTGGCCCCGGGCTCGCAACTGGCCCCGGGCTCGCAACTGGCCCAGGGCTTGCAGGTGGCCCAGGGCTTGCAGGTGGCCCAGGGCTTGCAGGTGGCCCAGGGCTTGCAACTGGCCCCGGTACCGCGACCGGCCCTGGGCCAGACCCGTGCACCTGAGCGGCCGTCGGCACCGGGACTGCGGCCGGCACCGGAGCGCGGGCGGCTCGTTTGGGGTCGCCGGCGGCGAGGTCGGGCCGGGCGGTGCGGCCGGGGGTGGTCATGGCCGCTACCTCAAAGCCCCCCGCTGCCAGCACCGGCGAGGTCTAGACCAGGGCCGGTAAGCGGCGCGGCGCTCCGGCCCGGGACCGGCCCCTTGCCGGACGGTACGGCGAGGATATCGAGGTCTGCTCGGGGAGCGGCGGACAATGGCGGGCCAATCATGAGAGCGCTAACATAAACGCCGTGGCGTACGCGATCGGCCTTGACTTCGGCACGGCCTCGGCGCGGACGCTTTTGCTCGACCTCACCTCGGGCGAGGAGCGTGCGGTTTGCGAGGTTGCGTACCCGCATGGCGTCATCGACGATATGGTACCTGAGACCCGCCAACGCCTCCCACTGGACTGGGCGCTGCACGACCCGGACGACTACCTTGCGGTGCTCGAAAAAGGGGTTTCTACAGTCCTGGCGGAAGTCCCGGCGGCGGCAGGCGAGGTTATCGGGATCGGCCTCGACGCGACGTGTTGCACCGTCCTGCCGGTCACCGCTCAAGGGTCGCCGCTCTGCCGGGACGAAAAGTGGCGCAAAAAGCCCCATTCCTGGGTGAAACTTTGGAAGCACCACGCCGCACAACCGGTGGCAACACGCCTCAACGAGGTTGCGCTCGAGCGAGGCGAGGAGTGGCTCGCACGTTACGGCGGGCGGATCTCGTCGGAATGGTACTTCCCCAAGCTGATCGAAATATGGCTCGAAGACCGGGAAATCTACGACGCGATGGGGGCCTTCGTCGAGGTTGCCGACTGGGTCGTCTGGCAGCTGTCCGGCAACGAAAAACGCTCGGCCTGCCCGGCCGCCTACAAGGCGTTCTGGTCGGGTGAGGACGGCCTGCCGTCCCGGGAGTACTTCGACGCCGCCTACCCTGGTTTCGGCGACCCGTGGGCCAAGCTGGGCAAAGAGTTTTACCCGCTCGGCACGAGCGCCGGGATGCTCACAGGGGAATGGCTGGAGCGGCTGGGGCTGCGCGGCGAGGTCGCCGTGGCGGTCGGCAATGTCGACTCGTTCGTGTCGTTCCCCGGCGCCGGCTCGGAGGGCACGGGCGATTTTGTGATGGTGATCGGCACCTCGATCTGCGACATGGTTGTGCACGAGCAGGAAATACTGCTCCAGGGGATAACCGGCGTCGCGAAAGACGGGATAATCCCGGGCCTTTTTGGGTACGAGGCCGGGCAGCCGGCAGTAGGCGACATGTTCGGGTGGTTCGGCGAGAAGCTGCTCGGCGGCTCGGCAGCGACGACGCTGCCGGCCCTCGAGGCCGCCGCCGGCAGGTACGGTCCCGGCGAGACGGGCCTCTTGGCGCTCGACTGGTGGAACGGCAACCGCAGTGTGCTCGCCGACGCCGACCTTTCGGGCGTGATAGCCGGCTTCACGCTCCAGACGGGGCAACCCGAGGTCTACCGGGCGCTCCTCGAATCGATCGCTTTCGGCAACAGAGCGATACTGGACAATTTCCGGGACAACGGCCTCGGCGTGTCGGAGATCGTTGCATGCGGGGGGATAGCCGAAAAGAGCCCGCTGCTCATCCAATTGCTGTCCGACGTCTCCGGCCTGCCGGTGCGCGTCCCGGCGTCGACGCAGGTGCCTGCGCGGGGATCGGCACTTTTTGGGGCAGTGGCGGCCGGCACGCGCCATGGCGGTTTCGGCACGATCTCTGAAGCGGCACGAGCCCTGCGGCCCGAGACCGCATCCCGTTTTTCGCCCGATGCTGATTCCGTCGCTGCCTATGCGCCCATTTACCGGATTTGGAGAAGGTTGCACGACTCGCTCGGCAGGGAGCACGCGGACCTGCTGCACGAGTTGAAGGGTCAAAAACGCCTTGCAGAAGCCCGGCTTCATGAAGGCGAGTAGGGGACAGGAGGCAAATTGACAGCGCGCCAACGCCCGAAGATCGGGCTACTGGGGATAATGCAAGAGCTTTACGACGACATGATCCCGGGGATCACGGACCATCAGGCAGAGTTTGCCAGGCAACTCGCCAGTTCGCTCAGCGCCGAGGCAGATGTAGTGTTCCTCCGCCCCGCCCGCAACCGGGCCGACATCGAAGCGGTGACCAAAGAGCTCAACGCCCAGGGCGTCGACGGGGTAATGATCGTGATGCTCACCTACGGCCCGGCGATGCGGACGGTGCGCGCCCTGCTGGAAAACCCGGTACCGGTGCTGCTGGCCAATGTGCAGCCCGAAGGGGCAGTGACCGAGCACTGGGACATGGCGGACCTCACCTACAACCAGGGGATTCATGGTGCCCAGGACCAGTCCAACGCCCTCTTGCGGGCCGGCGTAGCCTATTCGATAATCACCGACGACTGGCGCTCGGAGTCGTTCCGCCACTCGTTCGGGTCGTGGGCGCGGGCGGCGATGACCGTTACGGAGCTGAAAAAATTGCGGGTCGCCCTCTTTGGCTACCCGATGAACGGCATGGGCGACATCCTTTACGACGCCCCGTCCATGATGCGCCGGATCGGCCCGCAGGTGCTCAACGAAAATCTCGGCGAGCTCTACGAGAAGATGCAGTCGGTAAGCGACCACAAGGTGCAGGAGCTGGTCCGGTCGCATCACGAGCGCTTCGAGGTCCAGGCGAGCCTGCCCGCGGAAAGCCACCAATATGCCGCGCGGCTCGAACTTGCACTGCGCGAGATGCTCGACGCCGGGGGGTACGGAGGCTTCTCGGTCCACTTCGAACCCGTCGGCAAAGACGGCCGCTTCAAGCAGCTGCCTCTGCTTGCCGCCTCGGACCTCATGGCGGACGGCTACGGCTACGGCGCTGAGGGCGACACCAATACGGCGTCGCTGATCTGCGCGGGCCATTTACTCATCGGGGATGCCCACTTTTCCGAGATCTACGCGATGGACTTCGGCATGCGCTCGGTCCTGATAAGCCATATGGGCGAGGGCAACTGGAAGGTGGCACGTCCAGACAGGCCCGTGCGCCTGATCGACAGGGAGCTCGGCATAGGCGGTCTCGGCAACCCGCCCACGGCGGTGTTCTCGGCTAAGCCCGGCCCTGCCACGACGGCGACGCTCGTGCCGCTGGAGGGCGAGGAGTACCGGCTCCTTGCAGGAGTGGGAGAGGTGCTCGATACCCCGGAGCTGCCGAAAGTCGAGATGCCCTATTTCCATTTCCGCCCGGAGAGCGGCTTGCGGGAGTTCATGAACGAATGGTTGCGCAACGGCGGCACTCACCACTTCTGCACGAACCTCGGAGTGCACGTCGACCGCTGGCGTTACCTCGCGCAGCTGCTGGACATCGAGTTCGTCGAGCTTTGACGGGCCGGTCGTGCTCGAGGACCTGAAAGAGGCCGTACTCGAAGCCAACCTCGAGCTCCCAAGGGCAGGCCTTGTCAAGCTGACGTGGGGCAACGTTTCGGGGCGGGACCCCGCCACGGGCCATGTAGTCATCAAACCTTCGGGCCTGCCTTACGGTGAGATGACGGCGGGCGACATGGTCGTCGTCGACAGCCGGGGCGAGGTCGTCGAGGGCGAGCGGCGGCCCTCCACGGACACCCCTACACATGTGCTGCTCTACAAGAGGCTGCCGGGGATCGGAGGTATCGTCCACACCCATTCGACGTGGGCGACTGCCTGGGCGCAGGCCGGCCGGCCGGTCCCCCTGCTCGGGACGACGCATGCTGATTTCTCCCCCTTCCCGGTCCCCGTGAGCGAGCAGTTGACGCCCGAACAGGTCGAGCGAGGTTACGAAGCCGAGACCGGCGAGGTGATCGTGCGGACGCTCGCCGGGCGCAGCCCCGAAGAAGTCCCGGCAGTGCTCGTGAGAGGGCATGGCCCGTTTTGCTGGGCATCGGGCCCCTCCAAGGCCGTAGCGGCGGCCGTCACGCTCGAGGCCGTCGCCGAGGTGGCCTGGTTGACGGTCGGCTTGCGAGAAGATCCCGACCTGTTGCCGAGCCACATCGTCGAGCGCCACTTCACTCGCAAGCACGGCCCGGGCGCCTACTACGGTCAGGTCTAGGACAGCACGGTCAGAACAGCACGGTCAGGACAGCACGGTCGGGACAGCACGGTCAGAGCACGGCGCGAGTAAGGGCGCGAATAGCGAGGGCGCGAAGGGCAAGGTGGCCAGGGTAATGAAGGTCCTCAGGTTGGTGCGCGCAGGCGAGTTCGTGCTCGCCGACGAACCTCTGCCCGCCGTCGGCGAAGGCGAGAGCCTGGTCAGGGTCGGTTCTGTCGGTCTGTGCGGCTCGGACCTGCACTGGTTCGGCCAGGGCAGCATCGGCGACGCCCTGCTCCAGCGCCCCTTGGTGCTCGGCCACGAGTTCGGGGGCACGGTCGAAGGAGGCCCCCTCGACGGCACGAGAGTGGCAGTCGACCCGGCCATCACCTGCGGAGTATGCCCCCGGTGCCGGGAAGGCAATGGCAACCTTTGCCCGTTCGTCCGCTTCGCCGGCCACGGCTCGACCGACGGCGGGCTCCGTGAGTACATCGCCTGGCCCACTCACCTCCTCCATCCCGTCCCCGACAGCTTCAGCGACTCGACGGTCGCCCTCCTCGAGCCCTTCGGGGTGGCCTTGCATGCCTTCGACCTCGGGCACATGCGTTTCGCAGCCTCCGTTGGCGTGGTCGGCTGCGGCCCGATAGGCCTCATGACGGTCATGGTTGCCCGCGCCGCCGGTGCCTCGGCCATCGTCGCTGTCGAGCCGCTCGAGCACCGCCGGGAGGCCGCTTCCCGGGCCGGGGCGGACCTCGTGATCACCCCGGAGCAGGTGCCGGCTCAGGTCTCCGCGCAGCTTTCCTCCCAGGGCCCTGAGCTCGACGTCGTGTTCGAGGTGGCCGGCAACGACGAAGCGGTCACCGCCGCGATGCAGCTCGTCCGGCCCGGCGGCAGGGTCGTCCTCGTGGGCATCCCCGACGACGACATGACGCGGTTCCCCGCCTCGCTCGCCCGGCGCAAGGGCCTCTCGATCCTGCTGGCTCGCCGGATGAAGGAGGCTTACCCCCGCGCAATAGACCTCGTCGAGCGCAAGGTCGTCGACCTCGCCCCCCTCGTCTCGCACCGCTACCCGCTGGTGGGCGCGGCAGGAGCCTTCGAAGTCGCGGAAAGGCGGGAAGGCCTGAAGACGGTCGTTGTCGCTGCGCCCGAGGCATAGGGGTGCAGGGCAGCTGCTTCCGGCGCCCCGGAAAGATCGACAGGTCGACAGGTCGACAGGTCGACAGGTCGACAGGTCGACAGGTCGCCATACCCGACTGGCGCCGGGCGGGCCCTGTTGTAGCCTCCTCAATCGCTAGCCTTCCATCGCTGCCCACTGCGCGGCGGCGCACGGCATACCGGCAAGCTCGGGGACCAGCGAGCTAATTACAACGAGGAGTTGCTCACATGGGCGCAGCCCTGCAAGCTTCAGCCATACCAGGGCTGCTCGGCGGGCTCCCGGGCCGCCAAGCGGCTCGTTACCTGCTCGAGCTCGACCTGACTCAGCCGCTCCTCGAGGAGAGGCCGAGCGACCCTCCGGCTCGCTTCCAGTCGCGCCGCCGGCTCGTCCTGCCCACACTCGTCGCAGCCCTCCACGAGGCGGCGACGGACGACAAGGTTGTCGGGCTGATCGCCAAGGTCGGGGCGCGCCAGATGGGGTTCGGCCAGACCCAGGAGCTCCGCGACGCGGTCAAAGAGTTCAGGACTTCGGGGAAGCCGACGATCGCCTGGTGTGAGACCTTCGGCGAGTCCTCCCCGGCGACCCTGCCGTACTACCTGGCCACGGCGTTCGACGAAATCTGGGTACAGCCCTCGGCCGAGGTGGGGCTGATGGGCGTGAGTGCCGGCTCTCTGTTCCTCGCAGAGGCATTCGAGCGGATCGGCGTGCGGCCGCAGTTCGGCGCCCGTTACGAGTACAAGAACGCTGCCAACATGTTCACCGAGCGCGGCTACACCGAAGCCCACCGGGAGGCGATGCAGTGGCTGGTGACGGCGTTGTCGGCGCAGGTGGTCGACGCCGTCGCCGAGGCTCGCGGGATAGACCCGGGGACGGTCCGCGAGCTGGTAGACCGAGCGCCCCTGCCGGCCGCCGAGGCGCACGAGGCCAAGCTGGTCGACCATCTCGGCTACCGCGACCAGGTCTACGAGGCCGCTCTCGACAAGGCGGGCAGGGGGGCCCAGCTCCTCTTCGTGCAGCGCTACCACCGCCAAAAGCCGTTGCCGGAAAGGGCGGCGCGCCTGGTCAACCGCCACAAGCCGATCGTGGCGCTCGTAACGGGCACCGGGGTCATCCGGCTCGGCAAAAGCGCCCGCGGGATGTCGCCCGGCATCGGGTCCGACACGGTCGGGGCGGCGCTCCGTGCGGCCGGCAAGGACGACCGTGTGAAGGCAGTGGTGCTCAGGGTCAACAGCCCCGGCGGCTCCTACGTCGCCTCGGACGCCATCTGGCGAGAAGTGACCCGCCTGCGTGAGGCGGGCAAGCCGGTCGTAGTTTCGATGGGCGACGTTGCCGCTTCCGGAGGTTACTTCGTCTCGATACCGGCCGACCTGATCGTCGCCCAGCCGGGGACCCTCACCGGGTCGATCGGCGTGCTCGGCGGGAAGCTCTCCGGCGGCTCGCTGCTCGGGCGCCTCGGGATCGGGCACGACCACGTGCAGGAGGGCCGCCACGCCCACATGAGCTCGGGACTGGACGAGTACAGCGAGGACGAGCTCAACCTCATCTCGGGTTTCCTCGACCGCGTCTACCAGGACTTCGTATCCAAGGTCGCCGCGTCGCGCTCGATGAGCTACGAAGCGGTGCACGAAGTAGCCCGGGGACGCGTCTGGACGGGGGCGGACGCGCGCGAGCGAGGTCTCGTGGACGACTTGGGCGGCCTCGAAAAGGCTGCAGCCCTCGCCCGCAAACGCGCCGGGCTGCATGTCGACGCCGAGCTGGTCAAGTTCCCCCATGTCTCCGCTGCCGCCCGGTTGAGGCCCCCCCGCTCGAGCGATGACCCGCGCGCCGCCGCGGCCGTCGCATTCGACGGTTGGGGCACGCTTTCGGGCATTGCCATGCGGCTCGGGCTCCCTTCCTCCGGGCCGCTCACGATGGCCCCCGCGACGGCGTCTTTGTGGTGACGCGCCGACGGTGAACGCCAACGGTGGGGGCCGACGGTCAACGCCAACAGTGAACGCCAACGGCGAAGGCCAACGGTCAACGCCAACGGTGGGTACCGACGGTGTGGCCGACTGCGAGCGCCGACTGTGAGCGCTGACTGTGAGCGATGAAGAGGTACTTGTCGAGGCCGCAGGGCACCAGGTCCGCATAACCAGCCCCGACAAGGTGCTCTTCAGCGAACGAGGCGAGACAAAGCTCGACCTCGTCCGCTACTACCAGGCAGTCGAGGAGCCTTTGATGCGGGCAATGGGCGGGCGGCCGGTGCTCCTGCAACGGTTCCCGCACGGTGCCGGGGGCCCGTCCTTCTTCCAGAAGAGGGTGCCCGAGCAGCACCCCGAGTGGCTCGAGACTGTCGTCGTCTCCACTCCCAACGGCACGACCTCGCAGGCGCTCGTCGCCCACGACCTCGCGCACGTGCTGTGGGCGGTCAACCTCGCCTGCCTTGGGTTCCATGTATGGCCAGACCATGCGGCGGATCCCGAACACGCCGACCAGCTCCGGGTGGACCTCGACCCCACGCCGGGAGTCACGTTCCCCATGGTCCGGGAGGCCGCGCACGAGGTCCACGCGCTCTTCGAGGAACTCGGTGTCAAGGCTCTTCCCAAAACGACCGGGAACCGCGGGATCCACGTTTTCGCCAGCCTGGAGCCACGTTGGAGCTCAATTGAGGTCCGTGCCGCGGCCGTGGCGGTTGCCCGGGAGCTCGAAAGGCGCCGCCCCGACCTGATCACTGCTGCGTGGTGGAAGGAGGAGCGCGGTACTCGCGTTTTCGTCGATTTCAACCAAAACGCACCCCACAAAACGATTTTCGGGGCATGGTCGGTGCGCGCCCGCCCGGGCGCCCAGGTGTCGACACCGTTCGCGTGGGCCGAGCTCGGCACAGTCGTACCGGACGAGCTCACTGTCGCAACCGTGCCTGCTCGTGTCGAGCGCCTCGGCGACCCATGGGAAACGGCGGTGTCCGAACCGCAATCATTGGAGCCCGTCCTTGCCCTCCACGAGCGGGACCGCGCAGCCGGCATCCCCGATGCGCCCTGGCCGCCCGTCTACCCGAAGATGCCGGGCGAACCGCCCCGGGTGGCCCCTAGCCGGGCAAAAAAGCCCAAGGCCTGACCCCGCGTCTAACTTGCTCGGCTCCCGGGGCCGGCTTCGGCTGCCCCGTGCTCGCATGCCCCGGGCGCTCGGATGCGTCTTGGTCAGCCAAAAAGCCCGAGCTGCCTCGCAGGTCTTTTGGCGGGACCGGGACCGTTGCTTCGGGTTACACGGTGCTGGTCCGCTGCTTCATGGGGTGCTTCGTGGCCCATCACACGAGCCACGACCTTCGAGAGGCGCTCTTGCTCTTCGCCACGCTGATAGGCGCTACGCCGGAAGATGACCGAGTACTGCTCGACGAGGTCAGGTCTCGCCTCTCCGAGCCAGCCGAAGTAATGCTCCCGGACGCCGGGACGCAGGTGGAGCGGGATCACCGAGGCGAAGCGCGCTCCTGCAGCCTTTGCTGCCTCGGCAACCTCAGCCACTTGCGCGTCGGAATTGGAAAGGCCCGGCAGCACGGGGGCGATCAGGACCCCGCATGCGATGCCGGCGTCGTTGAGCCGCTGCACAGTCTCGACCCGTTTGTCAGGCGGTGGCGTCGCTGGCTCTGTCGCTCTCCAGACTTCCCGGTCGAGGGTGCCGATCGAGAGGTTGACGTGCACGCTCGTACGTTGCGCCGCCTCGCTGAGGAGCTTGATATCGCGCAGCACGAGCGTCGATTTGGTAAGGATGCTGAACGGGTTGCGCCTTTCGCTGAGCGCCCGCACGATCCCGCGAGTCAGGTGGTATTTGCCTTCAGCATGCTGGTAGGGGTCGGTGTTGGTCCCCATTGCGACGAGCTCGCCACTCCAGCGAGGAGACGCAAGCTCCGCACGGACCTTTTCGACGGCGTTGACTTTTACGACGATCCGCCGCTCGAAATCCTCGCCGATGCCGAGCCCGAGGTACTCGTGGGTAGGGCGAGCGAAGCAGTAGACACAACCGTGCGAGCAGCCTCTGTAGGCATTGACCGTGTAGCGGAAGGGCATCCGCGATGAAGGTGGGACGGGGTTGATGAGCCGCTTGGCATTGACGTGGAGGAACTCGAGGCCCTCGTACTTGCCCCGTCCTACGTGGCGCTCCGGCCAAGGGCCTGCGAAAAGGGAGCCGTCCTCCTCGCCGGGGTCGATCGACCAGCGAAAGCCCGGGGGCGGAGCACTGTCAACCATAGGCGTCCGAGCTTAGCGAGGGCTCGTACATATGTTCGAGGAGTTTTTGCGCTCAACTGGGCGGGGCTATTGGCCGGCGAACTCCGCCTTCCCGGGCCCGTGTTCGAGGAAGGAACGCAGGCCCGTTACAGCGTCCCGAGTCTCGAAAGCCTGTGCGAACATCTCGCTCTCCAGTGCCAAGCCCCTTGCGAGGCCCCCTTCGAGGCCCTCGTCGATCGCCTGCTTGGCGAGCGCCTGCGCTACGACGGCTCCTTCCGACAACCCCGTGGCGAAGCTCATGGCTTCGTCCAGCACCGTCCGGGGCGGCGCGACCACCCGGTTGACCAGCCCATAGCCGAGAGCCTCCTCGGCTGTGAGTTGCCGGCCGGTCAGGATCAGCTCTTTGGCGAGAGCGGGCCCGACAAGGCGCGGCAGCCGCTGCGTCGCCCCGCCACCAGGGGTTATGCCGAGCAGTACCTCCGGCTGCCCCAAGCGGGCGCTGGCGGCGGCGAGGCGGAAATCGCAGGCAAGGGCGAGCTCGAGGCCACCCCCGAGAGCTGGTCCCGAGATCGCGGCAACAGTCGCTCGCGGGAAGGCGGCAAGTGCTCCCAGGGCGCGCGTGAAGGCTCCGCTCACCTCGCGCCCCCGCTCGGGCCCCCCGAGCTCGGCGATATCTGCCCCGGCCGAAAAGACGCGCTCAGTTCCGGTCACGACGACGGCTCCCGGAAGCTGCGAAGAGAGCGCTTCGACGGCCCCGAGTATCTCTGCCAGCACCTGCAAGGACAGGGCGTTCGCTCGCGGGCGGTCCAGCCGCAAGAGGG
>DATJMJ010000148.1:0-2707 GCA_035508795.1 Acidimicrobiales bacterium | reverse complement strand
GAATGCAGCCCCGTGCTCTACTTCGGCACCCGGAGGCGGTTGTGGCATCGCCACGGGGGTCCTCACGGACGACGGTGCGTCTGTCACGATCTCGGTTTCCAAGCCCATCCCGGCATCGACCCCGGTAACGCTGTCCATTGCGGACGTCGTGAACGCCTCCCTCACGGGGCGCGGGCGGGCCCTGGTCTCTACATCTTCGCAGCCGCGCCCGGTGCCTGTGAACCTCTCATTGAGCACTCCTGCCTCCGTGCGCCATCCCTCCCTCCAAATTGCCCCCGCAGCGGCAGGTGCCCAGTCGGGCGTCCTTCGTGTGTCGTTCAGCACGAGCCCCACGGGTGCGCTCGAGAGTTACGTCGGAGGCCAGAAGATCACCGGTTTCGAGTCGAGCCCCGAGACCATCGACCTCCAGGCGCCACCAGGGACCAGTTTTGCCGCGTCCTATCTGGTTGACGGTAAGGCGGCGCTGCCTGGGACCCTCAATGGCGATAGCTCCGTCGTCACCTTCGGGGCCCCGGATGCCATCGGCCCGTCGACGCCGGTGAGCCTCGTCTTGACCGGGGTCACGGAGGGGCCTGTCACCGGCACCCAAACCCTGACATTGTGGACCTCGTCGGACCTGGTGCCAGTGAGGATCCCCTATACCCTCCAAGCGACCTCGCCTCAAACCGGGGCCACCCTCAGGCTTTCGGCCAGCGCGGCAGAAGGTCCTGCCAACTACACGCTCGTCTTTCGCACCAGCAGTACGGGCAGCCTACAAGCGGGTGTCGCGGGCGCTGGCGCCGGTGCCGGCCAGATCGGGTCGATCTATCTCGAGGCCGACCCCGGGACCGTTTTCCCTGATCTCGCGAGTGACTACCTCGTCAACGGCGAACAAGTCGCCGACGTCTTGTACTCGGGCGCAGGTTCGGCCGTCTCGCTTGTCGTGCCCCGTAACATCGCCGCCTCTTTGCCTGTCACGCTGAAAATGACCGACGTGTTGAACTCACCCCAGGCTGGGCCGCACCACCTGTCCTTGTGGACGTCTTCGGCCCCGAGCGTCCAGGAGCTGGCGTACCGGCTCACCTCGATAGCCAAAGCGGCTCCCGTCCCGCCTCCCCCCCCGCCCAAAAAGTCACCGCCGCCGCACCGGCCGAGCGCGAGCAAACCCATAAAGGCTTCCGTTTTCACCAGCCTGCCAACTCCAGCGAGCGCTTTCCGCTCGGTCCGGCACGACCTGGCCAACGCCGCCGTCACGGTGGGAGCACTGCTCTTCATAACCTTCCCCTCGCAGTTGTTCAACTCGACCTTCGAGCAAAACTACGAAGAGATCCGGGGATGGTGGGAGAAGAGGCTGCGCCGGGTGGCCCGGTTGCGCCAGAAACTGGCGCAAAGGGCCAGCCGGCGACGGGATGCGGGTGTCTTTGTCTCCGTCCTGTTGTTGGGGGCCCTGCTGGGCAACTTCATCAACCCGCACTTTGCTTTCGACTTGTCGACCCTGGCCTCCTACCTGGCAGTCGTGGCGGCCGTGTCCTTCGGCGTATACGTGTCCTTCGCCGTGAACGTCGCCTACCGCCGGAAGCGGCACGGCCGTGACCAGCTCGCCTTCAATTTCCGAGCTCTGCCGGGCGGTCTCGCCGTCGCGGCATTTTGCGTGCTCGTTTCACGGCTGGCTGATTTTGCCCCGGGCTACCTCTATGGCCTCATTTGCGGGATCGCCTTTGCGCGCGAGCTGAAAAGTGACGAGAAAGGCCATATCGTGGCGCTCTCCACTGTGACCACGATGCTCTTTGCTACGGGGGCGTGGTTTGTGTGGGTGCCTGTCAGCCACTCCGTCAGCGGTGGCAATGCGGGTTTTCCCGAGGTGCTCCTGGACGATTTCTTGGGCTCGCTGTTCGTGAGCGGCCTCGTGGGTTCGGTGATAAGTATGTTGCCGCTGCGTTTCCTGCCTGGTGGGGATCTCGCGAAGTGGCACAGGGGGGTTTGGGTCGCTGTTTTTGGCGTCGCCGTTTTCGGGATGCTGCAGGCCATGTTGCGGCCGGCTTCCCATTCGAAGGTGGGCCACGCCCCAATCGTTACGGTGATCATCCTCTTCATTGTGTTCGGAGGCGGGTCGGTGGCCTTCCGGGAGTACTTCGCCCGTCACAAGAAGAAGACAGAGGCTGGGCACGACGAGGGCGAGGCCGGTGAGCCCGCTCTTGCTCCGGCGACATCGGCGCCCGCCGCAGAGCCCGCGCCGACCGGCGACGCTCCCGGTCTGCCAGCGCACGGCGATTGACCCTGGGCGTCGCAACCGTGCCACCGTCTT
Organism: Acidimicrobiales bacterium; assembly: GCA_035508795.1. Taxonomy (GTDB): domain Bacteria; phylum Actinomycetota; class Acidimicrobiia; order Acidimicrobiales; family Palsa-688; genus DATJMJ01. The sequence continues at coordinate 423 of DATJMJ010000148.1, read as the reverse complement.
GCAACCTTGCCGCTACTGCCCACCCTCGGCCGACTTGCTGTAAGGCAAGCCTGGGGGGACCAGCAGTTCGCAGATCTCCCGCGCTCGCCGGAATTGCGCCGAGTTGGTGTTCATCCTGTTGGGGATGGGGAAACTGACGTTGCCACCTGAGAACACCGGGTCCGGGAAGCCGGCGATCCCGTGGTTGCGCATGCAAGTGGCCGCCCTCAGGTAATCGGCCTGGTCGTCGGGGGTGATCCGGGGAGGCGAGGCGTGCGGCGGACTGTACTTCGCACAAGCTTGTGCGGCGGCCTGGAACTCCGGCGACTCCATCGCCCCGCTCTCCTTGAGCGTCCTGAGGACGGGGGACGCTGGGTTGTCGGGGAAGTCCAGCACTCCGTGGGAGCGCATGCACGTGGCGTACCTGACGAAGTCCGCGTCCGG
>DATJMJ010000147.1:0-4374 GCA_035508795.1 Acidimicrobiales bacterium | reverse complement strand
GCCGAGACACTGGCATTGCTCGGCGTCCATGCGCTCCGGAACGGGACGCCGAACGGTAATGGCGTAAACGAGCTGGCAACCGAAGTCGTCGAGGCGGCTCGTCGCCTCCTCGGGGCAGACCATGTCGCCATCCTCGACGTCGTTGATGCCAAGGAGCTCCGTGTCAGGAGCGCCTCACCGCCAAACGCTCGCGTAACTGCGGTCCCGATGGGTAGCCGCTCCCTCCCCGGGTACACGACCGTTGCCGGCAGGACCGTCATTGTCGACAATGCGCGCGACGACCCGCGCTTCGAGCCAACTCAACTTTGGCCCAACTTCCGTGCAGCGTCAGCCATCTCTGCTCCCATCTTCGGCCCAGGCGGGGCCAAGGGCGTTCTTATCGCCGAAAGCGGCATCACGGCGAGTTTCGGTCCAACGGCAGGCCATTTCCTGCAGGGGCTGGCGAACACCCTCGGGAGCGTGCTCTCCACGGAAGTCTCGGGGCCCGTGGCGTAACGAAGGCCGCGACGGCAACGTCTTCGGGCGACCAGCACGGAGAGGCAGCTCCCTGCCATGCTGTGAGCACATGACTAGTTACGGTCAAGTAGCGGTGGTCGTCCCGACCCACCAGCGCAGGGCGCTCGCGCTGGAGGCGGTCCGGTCTGTGCTGGCACAAAGCTACGCAGACTGGCGGTGCATTGTCGTCGACAATGGGTCATCCGACGGCACTGCCGAAGCAATTAGGGCGATCCGAGACGAACGCATTTCGGTCATCGACCACGCGGCACCTCTCAGGCCGGGCCCGGCGAGGAACCTCGGGCTAGCCGCTGCGCAAGGCGCTCAATGGGTCGCGTTCCTCGACAGCGACGACCTGTGGGCTCCCGACAAGGTCGAGCTGCAATTGGCGGCCCTCGCTGCTCTGCCGGGTACGGGCTGGTCGTCAACGGGCTGGGCCCACTTCAAGGACTACAAGGTGATCAGTGCCCGCCAGTTCGACCCCAACCCCGTACCGAAAACCGGGCCACAACGGGTTGAAGGGGAGCGCATCTTCGAGAAACTGCACGACGACGACGAGATCCCGATAGCGACATCGAGCGTGATCGTTTCTCGGGAATTGGTGAACAAAACCGGTGACTTCGACGCCGACATGAAGTTCGGGTCCGACTGGGATTACTGGCTAAGGCTCGCCCGCGAGTCACCCATGGCCTACTTGGACTTGCCGATGGTCGCCTTCCGGACTTGGGAGGGCCAGATGACCCTGTCCCACCCGGGGTTCAGCGAGACCCGAGAAGAATGGTCCCGCAACCTCGCAGAGGCAGAGCGACGCCGCCTCCCGCGCCACCGTGCCATCTGGGAGCAGAGCCTTGCGGCCTCGCAGTTGCTCGGCGGCGAACGGCTGCAAGCGGCGAAGTCATATACCAGGGCTGCCTTTTTTGGGCATGCCCCGGGGCAGCTGGCCTATGCGCTGGCTTCTTTGGCTTACCCGGCTGCAGCCACCAAACGGATCGAAAAGATCGCGCGTACCCGCTCCCCCTTGGAGCAATGGCGTGCCGCCGTGGAGCCCTGGCTCTCGTCGTACCGCGCCGACACCACCACTTAGAGATCAAATGCCCGAGGGCGGGCACGCGGTACTACACAAGGGCCCGTCCAGCGTCAGCGTGCTTACCGAGACGGATGGCTGAACAGCTCGGCCGCGTGCCTCTCGCAAGCGTCCAGAGCGTACCAACGCCCGGTCGACGCTTCGAACTTCCAGCCAACCTGCACGGGCGGCTCCTGGCAGCCCGTAGGGTAGTCGCCTTCCCTAACGCAGATAAAGCGGAAGCACCGCCCGCGCTGGGCAGTCCATGGCCCGGCATAGTCCGTCTTGGTAGCGGTACCCTGGGCCCTCGGGGTGCCTTGGGTTCTCGTCACAACATCCCAATCACTCACGAACCGAAGGATCGCGCGTGCAGATGCAGGGCCGTCCCGCGGTGGCACAACGCTTTCCCGATTGACCAGCCGCCACGACTCGACGTGCACCGAGCACCACTTAACGAGCAAGCGCGGGTGCTCGAGGCACCTAGCCGATATGGGCCGGTAGCCGCCACCAGTCGATGCTGCCGCCGCTCGCGAGCAGCGCTACGGTCCGCCCGTCGGCGAGCACGGCGTAGTCCTCAATCGGCGCGAACCCCTCAGTCCGATGGGCCCCTCTCACGAGAAACCCCCTGCAACGCGTACGTCCTGCCCGTCGCTTTGCTGAGCGGCCCTGGCCCGGCGGCCGAAGGGGGTTCGGCCGAGCAGAGGACCTGCCGTGATGACGACGGCCAGTCCGAGGACCAAACCGATGAGCGGTGCGCCGGGCTTGGCGAGGCGGGTGGCGATGAGCAGCGCCGGGGCGGCAAACACGTAGGCGGTCGGCCCGACCGTACTGGTTAACGAGCGGCCACTCCAGGAAGTGCCCAGCGGCGCCGACCGCACCCACGACGACACCGGTGAGCATCAGGTACCGCAGCGCAAGCTCGGCCCGGTGAACGCCGTTCAGCCGCTGGGGAAATGCACCGCAGCTATCACGAGCCGTCGTCGATAGGACCGGCAACCTTGGGGTCAGCCATGGGTGTACTGGTCGCCCGGGGGAAACCTCGAAGCTCGTCGTAGCGGGCCTGGATGCGGACCAGCAGCGGGACTCGGTTGTACCAGCGGCCACTGGGAGCCGGGTGAGTGGGTGCGTGATAGCGGGCCCAGTGGGAGCTGTGGAGATCGCCCCGATGCTCGCCGAGCGCCACTTGGACCCGCGGGAGCAGTTGGGCCTGCTCGGTGTCGAGGTCAGCGCGCAGCACGGCGCCAAGTTCGTCGACCGCCCGGGCGAACTCCGTCGACGCTGCGACGCCCATGGCATTGACGCCTCGGGCCATTTCGTCGAGAAGGTCGAGGAGGCGGCAAACCTCGGGTAGGTGGCGGACGAGCTCTTCGGCTAGGGCAGCCGAACCGGTGTCCCGCAGCACCCGGGCAACGTCCCTCTTGGCCGCCACCCGGAGCGCTGCGTGCTCTATCAGCAACTTGCCGTAGGTACCCCGCTCGTACGCCGACCGCACGAACGTCCCACTACCGTCGACGTCGGGACCGGGAGCGGTGGCATCCCAGCCCTTGAAGATCTCGACCAGTAACCGGTCTTGTTCGGCGACTACGGAAAGTGAGTCGTCGACACGGCCACGCGCTCGGTGTTTCATCGCCCCCTCCTTCGCTCCGAAGCAAGGGCGCGGTATGTCCTGGCCTTTTCGCCAACAGTTCGGCCGAGGGCAGCAACAAAAGTGCGTGCCGTGCTCGGCATGCTCTCCAGGAAGGTCGGGTCGAGGAAACCTCCTGCCTTGGAACCGAAGATCCCATGGGCACCGTGGTCGGTGTCCCGGTCGGCCGGTTGGTAGAGATTGACCGGGCGGTCCGAGGCGACCTTTCGGTCGGTGAGCTGGCTGTCCCAGGCGCCAAGTGCGGCGTAGTGGTTACCAAATCCCGGGAAAATACGGCCGGCGAGCACCAGCATCTTGTTCCATGAGCCGACCACCTTTGTGGGACGCCCACAAAGTGCGGCCTCCAGGATGAAGCGGGCCGGGATCTCGGGCTGGTAAATCGGGGGGACTGGTTGTGGGTGGCGGTCGAGGGTCGTCTCGCACCAATCGAACTGAGGGGTATTGACCGCCGGGAGGTGCACCATCGAAAGCCGGACATGGCTTCCCTCATGGAGCAGCTCGGCACGGGTGGACTCGAAGAACCCCCTACAGGCGAACTTCGAGGAGCAGTAGGCCGATTGCAGCGGTATGCCTATGAAGGCGAGCGCCGAGCCGACGTTCACGATCGTGCCCCGGTCCCGCGGTCGCATCCGGGCGAGCGCCGCAGTCGTCCCCCAGACCTGGCCAAGAAAGGTCACCTCGACGGCCCTGGCGAAGTCGGCGGGTTTGACGTCCCAGCTGGGCGCAAAGACAGTAGTCATCGCGTCGTTTACCCAGACGTCGATGGGGCCCCACTCTTTCTCCACCCGGTCGGCGGCCGCATCGACTTCCTCGAAGCGTGCAACGTCGGTCGGGACCACCAAAGCGCGCCCGCCAGTAGCTTCGACGTCCCTGGCCGCACCTGCCAGGCCCGCTTCTCCCCGGGCAAGCAGGGCGACATCGAAGCCGTTTAGCGCGAAGAGCCGAGCGGTTGCCCGGCCCACCCCGGCCGAGGCTCCCGTGATCACCGCTATCCGACGTCCCGACATGCCTGCTCCTTGCGCTAGGCGCGGTCGCTGGCCGCTCCCGCGTTCTCTCCGGCAACCGCCGCTGCCGCAGAGGCCCGACAAAACAAGGCAGGATCAGCGCGACGGTTGATTTTCCTACTGCTCTTATTGCACTATGCATCGAACTTGAAACCCAGCTCGTGAAG
>DATJMJ010000146.1:0-8169 GCA_035508795.1 Acidimicrobiales bacterium | reverse complement strand
TGCTTTTTCGTGGTCCTTAGCTTCGGCACCGAGCTCCAAAGCTCGCCTGGCTAGAGCCCTCAAAGCTCTGGCGGTCGTCGCCGTCTCCAGGTCCCAGCTGGCGTCGACGCGCAAGCGCGATGCAACGGAAAGCATTTTGTGGGTGCTGCGCCTATGAAATTTGGCTCGGAGGACCTCTGGCGCCGAGACGACCAGTGCTTGAAGCTGTACCTGAGTGGTGGCAGCAGCTTCGACCGCGGACCGCCGCGCCGCCAACAGGACCGAGCAGGCGGCTCGCTCGCCCGATGCACGAGGCTCACCTAACTGTTGGCGACCGAGGGCGTCCCGCGCCGCACGAACGGCATCAATTGGGTCGGACTTGGCCCCGGCCCGGCGAGCAGGGCGCTTTGGCCGGTCAAGTTCCACGACACGTTCGCCATGGACTTCCAAGAAACGGCTGAGGCCGGCCCCGTAGCTGCCTGTTCCTCGACCGCCCAGGCTCTTAGGACGCTGTGGTGGTCCGCGAGGTCTAAGAGTTCCTGGTAGCCGTCGGGGCCGACGTTGACCGTCCGGTCCTCAACTACCGCACCGGTATTGGCCACCACTACGGCAGCGGTGTGAGTGTACTTATGTGTGTCTACGCCGATGACAACATCGACCTGGTCTGCAAGCATTGTAATGTGCTTCTCTCTTTCACCAGAGGGGACTACTGGTCCCGGTCCGGGAGGAGACGGCAGGACTGTGATGAGACACGTCCGGGCAAACGGACGGTCAAGCTCCTGATCAGGCCAGCAACTCCGACCGGGCCGGTGCCGGTGACAACGAGCGGACAAGTCCCCAGGAGGCACAAAGCCAGTCCCGTCAAGGGTCACGCTCGAGGTCACCGACTTCCAGCACAGCACGGTCACCAGACCGCGGTTGTGATCCTCACAGTCCCGTCAGTGCCAATTTGGCTGCCAAAACCTCGAGCCGTCTGCGCCTGTCTCGTCGTCCTCAACTCGAAGCGGTGCATGCGTGATGGCGCCCAAAGGGCGAACCTCTCGCTGAGTGCTTCCGTTTTGGCCCGGACACACCACGCAGACCACGACGCTACCCAGAACGCGAACGGCAGTGAACACGGCGGCAGCCTGGTCATGCATGGGCTGGCGTATGCAACTGACATCATGCTCGACCGCCTGCGCAAAAAGCGCAGCGTGAAGACAATCGAGCTAGCCCCTCGCTGCGCAGACCGCGTAGTCTCAACTGATAAGGCCCCGAGAAAAACGCCCGAGAATCCTTCGGATGATCGGTAAAGGCCGGCGCGAACGCCCTGGTCAGGGACGTGAGCCTAGGCAAAGGGGCGCCGTCAACCGCCAGGAGTGGTGGCGGGGGCTGGATTTGAACCAGCGACCTCTGGGTTATGAGCCCAACGAGCTACCTGACTGCTCCACCCCGCTGGCCGAACACGATACCAGCTACTGCCTGGTCACCGGCAAGCCGGCTCCGGGTGCGCTGCGGCCCGGGCCGGGCCTCGCCTGTAGCGCTTAGGGCCGGATGCTCCCCGCGAGCGCCTCGATGTTTTCGAACAGTCTCGGCTCCCCGAGCCGCTCACGCTCGCGCGCTGCGGCAGGCGCGACCCGCGACCACATGCCGCTCACCCACCAGAGGTCGAGCACGAGATCGCGGTCCAGGATCCCCTGCTTCACCAGGGTCGCAACGAGCTCGCCGAAGGTGAGCATCTTCCGAACCGCGGGATCCTTGGTCGTTGCCGTCTCCGCGTTGAACCCATCGGAGAAAATGACCTGAGCCGCGTCTTCGAGCCCCATTTCGGTGCCCCATCGGGTGATCTGGACGATCAGGTGCGCGTCTTCATGGGTGGCAGCCATCGGGCCCCTCCTTTGTCGAGAACTGTGCCAAAGCGAGATCGTACTCCGACCGCCTTGCCGCCGCCCAAGAGCTCACGCCGGGTCCTCTCTCCAGCGAGCCCCGCGGCTCACGGGCGGGACAATCAGGCCCGGGGCGTACCGGCAGGGCCCGCCATCCGCCTCGGCGAGGCGAGCAACGCCTGTGTGAGCGCAAGGCGGCCCTGGGCACCCTCGAGCAACGACGGTGCCGCCAAGCCGGACGAGAGCACCTCCAGGAAAGCTGCCCCATCGACTCGCAGCACCCGGCTCGGCGACGTCGCCGTGACGGTGGCCGTCCGGGGCACCCGGTTGACCAGGCCTATCTCGCCGAAGTAATCACCCGCGCCGAGCCTGGCGACTTCACGGTCCTCACCGCCGCTCCTTGCGTGCACCGCCATCTCCCCCCGCTCGATGATGTAGAGCGCGTCGGCCTCAGCGCCTTCGACTACGACGTCTTGGCCCGTACCGTAAAACTGCATGATCGACGCCTTTGCGAGTGCTTCGAGCGAGGCGCGTGAGGATTCGGCCAGGATGGTTGCCTGTTGCAACAAGGCAATCCGCGGCTCTAGTTCGGCGAGGGTTGCGATGTTTTCGTCATCCATCCGGCGCAGCCAAGGCACCCCCGCGACGCAGAGCACCGGGAGCAGGCCGCCTTCCACCCAGATCGCCGTCGTCAAGCCGGCAGTGTCGATGATCTGTGGCGTTACCAATGCCCCGAGAAGGATCCCCAAAAGGGCAAATGTGAAAAATGCCCCGAAAACACGCGCCAACTTGTCCTTGGGCAAGGAGCGCTGGAGTGCGGTCATCGCCAGGACATCGACCACGATCGTCCCGGCGCCCCTCACTACCACGATGAAAAAAGCGGCGACAGGTTGCCTGACACCTAAAAAGGCCAAGGTGGGCGCGCAAAACACCGCCATCGCCACAATGATCGGGACCGTCAGCCTCGGGCGCCCGGAAACCCACTTCACAATGGCGGTACCGACCAGGCCCCCGACCCCAAGGCCCGCGAGGAGATAGCTGTAGCCGTTTGGCCCCGTGCCGAGGCGCCTTTCCGAGATCACGAGCAGCAGGACAGTGTCGACCCCGTACACAAAGCTCGCCGCGACGCTGTATGAGGCAAGCACCGTTGCTGTCCGCGAGCTGATGATCGCCTGCACCCCGACGAGCATTTGCCTGAGTGCGTTGACGGAGCCGCCTCCTGAAACGTCGACCCGTGCGCTCCTCGTGCCGATCTGCGAGACGAACACCGCCGACCAAAGGAACGTGAGCGCGTTGGCTGCGAACGCGACCTCGGGGTTGCCGATGACAAGCAACAAGGCACCGACGGCGGGCCCTACGGCCACCGCAAGGTTGCTGACAGAACTGAACAGGGTGTTGGCCGCCGCAAGGTCGTCCTCACCGACGAGCTGGGGGGTGGTCGCAGCGACAGCAGGTTGGTAGGTCATCGTCAGGAGGGAGTTGACGCCTCCGATCACGATCGCGGCCAACGCAGGGCCGTGAACTGCTGCCACCAAGGTGAGGGCACCCATCAGGACGGTGCAGGCGAGGTCGAGTACCAGCATGAGCCGGATGCGCTCGAAGCGCTCGGCAAGGACCCCGCCATAGGAACCGAACAACACGGGGGGCAGCAACCGCCCGACCGTGACCGCGCCGACCCAGGCGGCCGAATGGGTGCTGTCGAAAACGTAAACCGACAAGCCGACGTTGTAGGCCCACGAGCCGATCGCCGAGACGGAATAGCCCGCCATGAGGAGGCCGTAGTCCCGGTGCCTCAGCGGCGCGAGCAGTCCCCGCGCCTTTTTGGCCTTTGCCGTCTCGGTAGCCAGGTCTATGCCTCCGCGAAGTGCACCTGACGAGGGTACGGCGGGAGCACGAAGGCTAAGTGTAGGGGCTTCCCGGGACCGCAGGCACGGAGGGCATGTAGGACGGGCGCGAGACCTCGTACTCGCCGATCTCGCCGGAGAAACGCAGCGTGAGCCCGATGTCGTCGAGACCCTCGAGCAGCCGGTGCTGGGTGAAAGGGTCGAGCGGGAAGCTCGCTTCGATGCCGGCCGCGGGTGCTTCGAGCTTGAGGCGTTCGAGGTCGATGGTGACCTCGAGGCCAGGGTCGCGGGTAACCGCTTCGAGCAGGGAACGCGCCACGGCTTCGTCGACCTGGACAGGCACCAGGCCGGCCTTTGTCGAGTTGTTGCGAAAGATGTCCCCGAAGCGCGACGAGACCACTGCCTCGAAGCCGTAGTCCGTGAGCGCCCAGACGGCATGCTCGCGAGACGAACCTGTCCCAAAATTGGGGCCAGCGACGAGGATTGTCGCACCGGCGTACTCCGGGCGGTTGAGCACGAAGTCCCGGTCGTTGTCCCGCCAGGTGGAGAAAAGCCCTTTCCCGAAGCCGGTCCTTTCGACGCGCTTCAACCACGAGGCGGGGATGATCTGGTCGGTGTCGACGTCGCTGCGGTCGAGAGGCGCAGCTCGCCCGGTGATGATGCGGACGGCCTTCACGACAGGTCCCCGGGCGAGGCGAAGTGGCCGGCGACGGCGGTCGCGGCGGCCACGACGGGGGAGACGAGATGGGTGCGGCCACCCCGGCCCTGGCGCCCTTCGAAGTTGCGGTTGGAGGTCGAGGCGCAACGCTCGCCGGGGGAGAGCTTGTCAGGGTTCATCGCCAGGCACATCGAACAGCCCGGGTTGCGCCATTCGAAGCCCGCATCGACGAAGATCTTGTCGAGACCTTCTTTTTCTGCCTCGAGCTTGACCTGCCCAGAGCCCGGGACCACGAGCGCCCGCAGCCCTTTGGCGACCTTGTGGCCCGCGAGCACCGCGGCGGCAGCCCGGAGGTCCTCGATGCGGGCGTTGGTGCACGACCCGATGAAGACCGTGTCGACCTTCACCTCCCGCATCGGCGTCCCCGCCCGGAGGCCCATGTAATCGAGCGCCCTCCGGCCCGATTCGCGCGCTGCCGGGTCGCCGAAATGGTCCGGGTCCGGTACCTCTTGGTCGAGGCGGACAACTTGGCCGGGGTTGGTGCCCCAGGTGACGTGCGGGGCGAGTGAGGCTGCGTCGATGTGGACCACCTTGTCGAACGCGGCTCCCTCGTCGCTCACGAGCGAACGCCAGTCGTCGAGGGCGCGTTCCCAGTCCCTTCCTTTCGGCGCAAAAGTCCGGCCCTCTACATAGGAGAAAGTCGTGTCGTCGGGTGCGACCATCCCCGCTCGTGCCCCCGCTTCGATGGACATGTTGCAGACGGTCATGCGCCCCTCCATCGAAAGCGCGCGCACGGCCGAGCCGCGGTACTCGATCACGTGCCCGATCCCCCCGCCCGTGCCGATATGCCCGATGATCGCCAGTACGATGTCCTTCGCCGTCACGCCGGCAGGGGCGGTGCCCTCGACCTCCACCGACATCGTCTTGGGGCGCGACTGGGGGAGAGCCTGGGTGGCGAGGACATGTTCGACTTCGCTCGTGCCGATGCCGAACGCGAGTGCCCCGAAAGCGCCGTGCGTCGAAGTGTGGCTGTCCCCGCAGACCACCGTCATACCGGGCTGGGTCAGGCCGAGCTCAGGCCCGATTATGTGGACGATGCCCTGGTTGGCATCTCCCATCGGGAAGAGCCTTATCCCGAACTCCTTGCAGTTTGCGCTCAGCACTTCGATCTGGCGCGCCGAGATGGGGTCCTCGAGCGGCTCCGCCAGCGAGGTCGTGGGGACATTGTGGTCCTCCGTCGCGACAGTCAGGTCCGGCCGGCGCACAGCCCGCCCCGCCATGCGCAGGCCGTCGAAAGCCTGCGGCGAGGTGACCTCGTGGACGAGGTGTAGGTCGATGTAGAGGAGGTCGGGCTCCCCCTCCGCCGAGCGGACGACATGGCGTTGCCACACCTTCTCCGCCAGGGTCTTCGGTCCTGCGATTTGCCCTGTTGTCATCGGTCCGTCACCGTCTCGCTCCCCGTTCCTCCGCTCCAGCGTCCCACAATGTGGGATATGATCCCGCTATGAGAGAAACTGTACAGGGCGCGGCATCGCTCGGCAAGGCGGTTGCGGTGCTCGACCTCCTGGCGAGGGAGGGGCCGTCGACGCTGTCTTCGATCGTCATGGCGCTCGGCATGCCGAGGGCGACTGCGCACCGCATGGCCGCGGCGCTCGTTTCCTACGGCTTGGTGGACAAAGACAGCGCCGGCTCGTACCGGCTCGGGCCGCGCCTCGTCGAGCTCGGCCGCCTGGCCGGCCAGTACCGGCCAAGCCTTGCGCAGGCGGCTGCACCCGTCCTGGCACACCTGAGGGACAGGACGGGGGAGAGCGTGCAGCTTTTCGTGGGAGAAAAAGGCAACAGGGTCTGCATCGTGTCGTTACAGAGCCCCCACAGCCTTCGCACCATTGTGGAGGTCGGGGCCGTCCTCCCGCTCGACAAGGGTTCGGCAGGCAGGGTCCTCGGGGGTAGCTGGCGGGACGCCGACGGCCGAGGTTGGGCGGAGAGCGTCGAGGAACGTGAGCGCGGGGTCGCTTCGGTGAGCGCGCCGGTTTACAAGGACGGTTCGCTCGTTGCCGCTGTGTCTGTATCGGGGCCTGTCGAAAGGACCACGCGGTCCCCAGGGGCCCGTTATGGCCGGCTCGTTGCCGACGCCGCCCGGAGGGTCTCGGCAGCGCTTGGTTAGTAGCGACGCCAACCGTCAGGGGTGCGTGGCCTGCTGGGCCACCAGAAGGTCAGAGCAAGCCCGCACGAGCACCGGCAGGAAGACGCCCGGTGCGCTCAAGGCGGCGTCGTGGCCGGCGTCGACGGGGTAACGACGGCAATTTGGCACCAATGCAGCCATTTTTTCTTGCCGCCATGGGGCGACGACCGCGTCGCGCGTCGTGATCAGGGCGGCGGAGGGCAAGTCGAGGGTTGGGAGCCAGGCGGTGGCGTCGTAGGCGTTGAGCTCGGCGCCCGACTCGATGAAGGCGGCGAGGTGGGAAAGTTCGCGTTCCTCCAGTGCGGACGGGCCCTTGGACGGGGGGGCCACGGCTTGCCCATGCTTGCGCCGCGCCGCGACCGCCAGGTCATGGCGCGCCAGGCGCCAGCGAAGGAACGCCGACGCGCCTTGCGGCCAAGCGCGAGCCGCCCGCGACGCGAGCGCGCCGGTAACGCGGACGGCGGGCCGGAGGCGGATCCTCTGGGCAAAATCTGCCGCTGTCGCGCACAGCACGATGCCGCCGAGAAGCTCCCGGTGGCGGCGCGCGAGCACCTGCGCAACAGCTCCCCCCATCGAATAGCCAACGACTATCACGTCTTTCAGCTCGAGCGCCCGGATGAGAGCCGCCAGGTCGTCGCTGCACCCCGCGAGGGAAAAGGGTGGGCCGGCGCAGCCTTGCCGCCCGTGGCCCCTCAAATTGGGCGCCACGACCCGGAAGTGGTTGCCCAGGTAGGACATGGAGGGGTACCAATTGAGCGCGGCCGTAGCCATCCAACCGTGGAGGAGGACGACAGCTGGCGCACCGGGCGGGCCCCCCATTTCCCAGACCCACTGCTCGAAGGGCGCGCCCGAAGCCACGAGCCTTGGGCGCGGGGCATGGATTGGCATTGTGACCGGCGAGCTGTCTACCACCACCCGTCCGAGCCTAACGGGTGCCTAGGATGGGCCTAGTTGGGCGCTCTACCCAGGGATGGCAATTCTGAGGCCGGCTGGGTAAGGCGGCTATGGGGCTACATGCTCCGCCACCGCGCCGACGTCGTGCTCTCCTTGAGCGCGGCACTCCTCGGTAGCGGGTGCCAGACCGTCGTGCCCCTCGTCGAGCGCGAAATCGTCGACAGCGTAGTGCTTACCCACAAGAGAGCCCTGTGGCCCTGGCTTGTGCTCCTCATCGGCCTCGCCGTCGCGGCGTTGGGGTTTGCCTACGTCCGCCGCTACCGGGGCGGCCGCGTGGCACTGGCGGTCCAGTACGACCTGCGCAACGACATGCACGACCACCTCCAGGTGATGGACTTCGACAACCTGGGACGGATGCCGACGGGGCAGCTCGTGGCACGCGCCAATTCGGACTCGACGCTCGTACAGGGGCTCCTCAGTTTTTTCCCGATCATGAGCGCAAACCTCCTCCTGATGGTCGTATCGCTCGCGATGATGGTCTACCTTTCGCCCCTTCTCGCGGTCGTGAGCATTGTGGTCGCACCCGCCCTGCTATTGGTTTCCTACCGGATGCGCTGGCGGATCTTCCCGGCCACCTGGGACGGCCAGCAGCGCGAGGGCGACCTCGTGCAGATCGTCGACGAGGACCTGAACGGCGTCCGCGTGGTGAAGGCGTTCGCGCAGGAGGACCGCGAGCTCGATCGGGTC
>DATJMJ010000145.1:0-3065 GCA_035508795.1 Acidimicrobiales bacterium | reverse complement strand
TACAACCTTGACGGCTCTTTCAACTTCAAGAGCACCTTGACCGAAGAGTGGGACGCGACGGCGACCACCTACCTCAACTCGACGGCGCAAACCTACTGGAGGTTCACGAAGCTCACCGGGAGCGTCACTTATTCGGGGGCATACTCTGACGGCCATCAAACCCAGGCGCCGTGTTCGGCGACGCTCGGGCCCGCGCCCGACTCCCAGCAGCAACCAGCGGTATACCCGACGGTCGGCCCGTGGGGCACGCCGAGCCAGCCAGGGTACGTCCCAGATGGTGACATCGACGCGGTCGCGTCGATGTCATGGGTGCACTACCACAACAGCGACGATGACCCCGAGTCCTTTTGCAGTGGCGTCACCCAGGCAGGCGTCGGTGGCGATGCGTGCATCACTTATCCACCTGGGATGGCAGCTGAGATCCAGGCCGCCGAGCAACCGGAGATGATCGTGCCTTACGGTGGTCCCTTCACTAAGCACTTCAATGTCGGCGGCATCGCAACAGGCAAGTACAACGGCACCAGTCAGCAGTGCGCCACGACGAAGGTGTCGCTGACCTCGAGCCTGACGGTCGATAGTGCCACGACCGGCTCACCACCGGCGTCGCTCGGCGGTGGCTCATCGCCGCCCGTCGTGCCGCAGGACAGTCGCCAGAGGGTCAAGAACCTCGCGAACACGGCGCTCAAGCAGAACGTGCGCCAAGCACTGTACCCGTGCGTTGTGGCGACCACGGGGGCCACTCTTGCGACGTACGGGTACGGCACGCTCTCCTACGTCCCGCTGGTGACGGGAACGGCGATGCTGGCATACACGGGCCCGATCTGTGTGAGCGAGTACAGGTCGATCGTGAGAGAAACTCAGACGGTCGAGGATCCCCCCCTGTACGATTACACCAAGCTCGCGGTGCCGGCCAGAGCACACCTTGCAGCGGTCAACTCCCCGTGCTCCAAGTTCACTGGGGACGCACACGCTTTGTGCCTCACACTCGCATCTGACTTGGACGCTCTTTCCGGCAAGGTATCGGACGTTGAGACGATCGACGCTGCGCTTGAGACCACGATCAGTCGTTGGACCGCGGCCCTTGCCGACAATGACAACACCTCTGTGAAGGAACAGCAGGATCAGGCTGGGAAACTGGAGGATGAGCTCGCGACGGCGAAGCAGGCGCAGACTACCGCCAGCGCAGCTGTAGAGAAGATCCTCGTCGCCCACAAAGTCGCGATCAACGTCAGCGCGGCCCGTGACGCCGAGGCGATCACGACGCTCGAAGAGGATGTCTCCAAGGCAGGGGTGAGCGCGAGCGAGCTGGAATCTCTCGCGGGGAGCGCGCTCGACGCTCAGTCCTTCAACGAGATGACAACGCTGGAAAGCCCGTACTGACAATCGGACTTCGGTTCGTCAGGTTCGGGGGCCTCGGCCGCGAAACGCTGCGGCCCTGTCCGCCCACGCCGGCAGAAGGGTTACGGACAGAAATATCCGACCCACCCCGAGGGGATCGAGATCGACCCAGCCATATCCCCTTGACGGGTGGTGCGCCACTGCGCGTTCTCGGCCGAGGTACTCCCGGACCTTGTAAGCCTCCGCGAGGACAACCCGGCTGTGGGGGTACAGGTCGCTCCCATGACAGCAGCGACCGAAAGCCGCGACCACAGACGCGCGGCGGGCCCTAGGGCCCGCTCGAGGGCCGCGGCGCTGAATTTGCAGGCCCGACTGAAGGCAAAGTTGGCAGTGCCGAGCGAACGCGCGTCATCCGGGCCGCTCCACGGCTCAGAATAGATGATGTGTCCTGGCGGCTCACCAAAACGCTTATCGGTGCGGCGGCGGGCGTCGTTGCCCTGATGGCCTTTCTGGGCGTGGCGGAGCTGGTGGCCGTCGCGGTAGGCCCAGGATCGGCGGCGGCTATCGCCATCGGCCAAAACGCCATTGCCCACACTCCTCAGAGCTTGAAGGAGTTTGCCATCAGCCACTTTGGTGAGGACGACAAGAATGTCTTGCTCGCCGCTATATATACCGGCTTGGTCCTGCTGGCGGCCGCTGTGGGCTCGGTCGCCGCGCTCACTCGCCGGGCGGTCGCATTTATCTCTGTCTGCTTGCTCGGGGCGGTCGCGACCGTTTCGGCGGTTACCCAGCCCACCGCGTCGCCCTCCTACGGGCTGCCCTCGTCTGCCGGTTCCCTCGCCGCAATTTGCGTCTTGGGCCTGCTGCTCAAGGCTACGCCTGCCACACGAGGCGCCCATGAGAGCACCTCGACCGTGCCTGAGGGCAAGTGCCTCTCCCGGCGCCGTTTCGTCTTCGCCGGTGCTTCGCTCGTAGGCACAACTGCAGCGCTTTATGCCTTTGGCTCCCAGGCAATGAGCACCATTTACAACGCTGCCCGCTCCCGCGCCGCGGTCAGGCTGCCCAAACCATCCAGTCCAACGCCGGTGGTCGCCGGTACGGGGTTTGACATAGCCGGTTTGAGCCCTTACATAACGTCCAACCAGGACGTCTACCGAGTGGACACGGCTCTCGTGGTCCCGCAGCTCTCGACCGAGGGCTACAGCCTCAACCTTCACGGGATAGTCGAACAGCCCGCGGTTTATTCCTTCGACGAGCTGGCCGGGATGGGCCTCGTCGAGCGCACGATCACCATGGTCTGTGTCAGCAACCCTGTCGGCGGCCCTTACCTGGGCAACGCGCGGTGGACCGGGGTACTACTGGCGGATCTGCTCCGTAAGGCCCGCCCGCACCCGGGCGCGGACCAGTTGCTCATTCAGGGTAAGGGCCGCGGCCGAGTCGCCTAACGTCGCGCACTTGGGCTGTCGTGGACTATTCGCCGACCATCTTCGTCCGAACAGCGCAATAGCGCAGCGCCGTTTCGTGGACCATCCGTGGACCATCGGGTCCAAATGGGGGCTAATAGGGGCGAATACAGTACAGTCCCCTGTCATCAAAGCTAGGTTGACTAACGGCTCAAAGGCGCTGGTAGAGCCTCAAAAAGGCTGGTGACGACGTGGCACCCCCAACGGGATTCGAACCCGTGCCGCCGCCTTGAAAGGGCGGTGTCCTAGGCCGCTAGACGATGG
>DATJMJ010000144.1:0-3551 GCA_035508795.1 Acidimicrobiales bacterium | reverse complement strand
TGCCGCCGATCTCCACGGCCGTGACGAGGGCGTTGAACAGCAGTCCCTTTTTGGCCGGGTGCTCCCGCAACCCTTGAGCGATCTCGTCGTGCACCGACGGAGCTTCGAGATCCATGTCGGCATGGTACGGGCGAACATCCCAGTTGGCGCAAAGATGTTGCGCTCGTCGACATGTTGCCCACCCACCCGGAGATCGAGAGGTCGGGCCCGGGACCGGCCAGGCAACGAAAGACCTTTGGACCGGGCTGAATTTCGCCAGAGGCGCAGACGGACCGGCCCGCGAGCGTCCTGCGCCCGGGCGCCGTGCTAGCGATCATCGACCCGTGCCAAGCGACTACTTCGAGCGGCTTATCGCCGCGCTGGACTTGCCTCCTCGGGCTATTCCCAAGCGAACTGCTGCGGTTCGGAAGGTGGCTGAGGCACCTGCCGTCATGTGCGGCCGGCGGTTGCAGGCGGCGACGTCGTGCCCGGGGCCGTAGGGGTCGTTGTCGCTGCCGGTGATGTGGTGCTCGATGGTATGAGGCCGGTGGTGGCGGGCGGCGGGTTGGACGGTGAAGGCCCGGGGACGAGCTCGGTGATTGCGAACACCGCGCCGGCAACGACTAGGAGCACGGCGACCAGGAACACGGCTCGTCGCGGCCATCTCCAGGCCCAGCCATTTGCTAAGAACCCAACCCGGCCGCGGCCATTCGCTTGGCCCGGCGCCTGTGCGGCCGAGGCTGTGGCCGGGATGGCTCCACGAACGGGCCTCCCGGGATGGCGCTCCAGCAAAAAGTTCCCACGGTTGCCCGCAAAAGGGGGTGTCTGAGGGAGGTCAGGCTGTGCAGGTCCCCCAAGCGCCGCAGTCAGAAGAGCGGCCCAGGCTGTCGCGCTGGGCGTGCGCCGCTCGGGCGCCATATCGAGGGCTGCCATGAAAGCGTCGGTCACCTCGCCGGGCTGAGCGACGGCGCCCGCCAACCTCGCCATCAGTTGGTCTCGCATGCGGTCGGGCTCGAACGGGGAGGGGTGCTCCCCGGTGATAGCGAAAAAACCGGTGGCCGCCACGGCCCACAAGTCGCTGGCCTTGCTCGTGCGGGTCTTGTCGATGTGGGCCTCGGGCGCCAGGTAGGGCCCGGTCCACGCGGGGACCTCCGTCAGCTCGGGCTCCTCGACACGCAACAACCCGCAATCGACGAGCACTGCGCCCCGTTCCGGGTTGACGATGACGTTGCCAGGTTTGATATCCCGGTGCAGCACCGTCATGCCTGCGGTTTGCGAACCGCTATGCAGGTGGGCCACGGCGCTCGCGAGATCGGTGACGTAACCTATCCGCTCTTCGAGTAAAGCTGTCCCGGCACGGGTCACGTCGTGCAGGTTGGGGCCGTCCACCCACAACATGGTCAGGTACCAGGTGCCCAGCTCCGGGGGTGGCTCCCCGCTACAGCTGCCGCCGGGGTGGGGTGGCCAACCGTAGAACAGCTCCTGGTACCCGACGAGATGGTCGTGGTGGATCAAGTGAAGCAGCTTCACTTGCCCGTTCCAGCGCTCCACAAGCGCCTCTCCCGGCCATTCGGGTGACGATTTCCCCAGTGGCGGCAGCAGTTGTTTGACCGCGAACTCGATCGGGCGTGGGAGGTCGCCTTGGTAGCGCGCACGGAACACGAGGCCCTCCCCTCCCTTGCGGCCTCGGTCGGTCAGCTCGTACTCGTCCGGCCGGTGAACAGGCCCGACGAAGAGCCCCGCTGCTCCGGCTGGAGCGGAAGGGCCACCCCGGGGTTGGCCGGGCGGCGAGACGGTGGCCGGGTTATCGTTTTCGGCACCCCAGCTTATTTTTCTGCCTCCTTGAGCCCATCGATGTCGGCGACGGTGACCGAACCCGACCGCACAGCGTAACGAGCCAAGGTGTCCTTGCCCTCGGGGCCGACGAGGCCCGGGATACCCATGTCAGCCAACCTGTTGCGAAGTTCGTCGAGGTGGTTCCGGACCGTGTGTTCCGAGAGCCCGAGCCGTACGGCGGCTTCTCGGTAGCTCGCCGGGCGCGAACGTAGCCCAGAGGGGGTCAATAGCGGAAAGCACACGGCGACGAGCAGCCGGCGCTCACGCTGGGTTAGCGGGAGGGCGGCACGGGTGGCCGGCGACGCCGTTTCGGGGTCCTCGTCCCCAGGGACTGGTGCCCGGCCGATCACTTCGACGGCCAGGCGGTACGTGAGGACATGGCCTTCGAGCACCACGTCAACGTTTTCCGCCGCCACTGAGACGATGTCCCCGCGGCGGTCCAGGACGTGCTCGGCCCCCACGGCGGGCCGGACGTAGACCGCTTGGCTGGCCGAGTCGTTCCGGATCCACACTCTGCCTTGCGCGTAGGTGAGCGTTGCTGCCCTCCGGGAGACCCCCAGGTCCTCGGGGCCCGGCGACGGGGAGCCGACGCGAATGTCGCAGCCCGACTGGCGGCCAACCGATAAAGACCTACCGTCGGCAAGGGACCAGCGGAGCTTCCCGTACCGGACTTCAACGCTGGTTGGGTTCACGACCACAGTATGGAAGCTCCCCTCCTGGGGGGCGGGGACCACTGGGGGGCAGGGGTGCCCCTTGCCGGGCGCCCGCACCTCCACGAAGCTTGAAAGTAGATCATGTCCCAAGTCGCAGGTGCGCCACCAGGAGCTGGAGCAAGGGTCCACGTCACCCGATGCTGCCAATGACCAGCCACGACAGGGGAGCCAACGGGGTTCGTTGCGTCGTCGTGGTCGTGGTTGCTGGCCTGAGCGTCGTCCTGGCCGCCTGCGGCGGCTCTCCCAGCTCGTCTGGTGTCGCGCACATCGGGAAAAAGCCCGCTGTGACGACCACGACGTTACCCGCCGGGCCTGCGGGGACGTATGTACCCCAGGCGGAGATCCTCGACTTCGTGCACTGCCTGCGAGCACACGGCGTCCCCAACTTCCCCGACCCCCTCCCGAGCGGCGGTTTCGCCCGCAGCCAGTTATCGGCAGTCAATACGTCCTCGCCTCAGTTCAAGTCGGCTTTGGGAGCCTGCCGTGCTCTCGCGATCGCGACAGGCTTCGAACAAACCCCCGCCGAGATCGAGGAGCATGTCGAGCAGGAGACGGCGGAAGACGCGTGCATCCGCAAACACGGCGTGCCCAACATGCCCGACCCTGACGCGCAAGGGTCGCAGTCGTTCCCGCCGGGGATCAGCCCTAGCACGCCCCGGTTCGAGGCAGCCCAGAAGGTATGCGCTTACCTCAATTCCTGATCGGGGTACTCCGGCCCCTCGCCGCAGGAGGGGCGCTCGGTCGTCGACGCAGTGGGCGACATTGCAACGATCCTCGACGCCATGGGCGCCGAGCTGTTTGTGGCCCTTGGTTGGTCGGGAGGCGGCCCGCATGCTCTGGCGTGCGCCACCCTCCTGCCGGACCGGTGCCTGGCGACGGCTGTCGTCGCTGGCAGAGCGCCGTTCAGCGAAGGGCACGTCTCTATCGCGCTGCGTTTCCCTGAAATATTCGAAGACCTGCGCCGGCGCGCAAACGCCGTTACTTGGTAACGCGCTCTATGCGACGAACGGGCAACGGCATGGC
>DATJMJ010000143.1:0-20673 GCA_035508795.1 Acidimicrobiales bacterium | reverse complement strand
TGATGGTGCCGACCGGGCTGACGTCGCCGACCGTGCTGATGGCGCCGACCGGGCCACCCCGGTTGACGGGCGCGGCTCGGTCGAGCGGGCCAAGTCGGCCAAGTCGGCCGGGTGAGCCGAGGTGGCCGGCATCGTGCGCCTCCGCCGGGGCTTCACTTCTTCGCCTCAGCCGTGGTGCACCCACCGGCACGGGCTCGGCCACCGGGACGGGCTCGGCCATTGGGACGGGCACCCGCACCGGCGGCGGCGCTGGGCCCGCCTGCGGTCCCCGCCGCAATTGCACCTCGCCCGGTAGGAACCAATCGCCGAAGCCGGCCACCTGGTCGACCTCGGGAAGGGCGCCCGCCAGCTCGTCCCCATAACGCTCCGCCAGACAACCGGTGACCACAAGCCTGGCCCCGTCCTTGCGCACCTCCGCCAGCTGGAGTATCGCCTCGACCGACTCCTCGCGCGCTTTGTCTATGAACGCGCAGGTGTTGACGACGACCACTTCGGCTTTGTCAGGCTGTGAGGCGCGGAGATAGCCCTGCGCCTCGAGCAAACCCGCGAGCTTGTCCGAGTCCACCTGGTTCTTGGGGCACCCCAAGGTCTCCAACCAGTACCGCCCAGCCATCCTGCCAAGAGTACAGGCCAGCCCAACAGGGGCCTTGACTGGTTCCGGCCTGCTTAGCGACCAGGAGCGAGTGGGACTGCGCGGGAGCTTCGGCCGTCGGTAATGAAAGCGCGAGCCGGTCTTGCCCCACCGGTCATGCCCCACCGGTCATGCCCGGCGGTTATGCCCGGCGGTTATGCCCCGGCGGTCACCCCAATTCGTGCACCATTACTCCCCCAAGGTCCGGGGGGAGTTCGAGCACGTCACCTAGGACGGCAAGCTCAGACATCAGTTCACGGGCAGCCTTGGCCACCGACGGGCTTGTGTCCCTCGTGCATATCCCGAGCACGCTCGGGCCCGCACCAGACCAGCAAGAGGTAAGCGCACCAGCGTCTCGCAAACCTTCGAGGAGCAGGGAGGCTTCGGGGAAAAGAGCCGAGCGGGCCTCTTGGTGGAGCCGGTCGTCGCCTGCGCTCGCGACCAGCTGAGAGTGGTCTGCGAGACCGGCGACCAACAGGCCGAGGCGGCTCAGGTTGAAGACCGCGTCTTGGTGCGGCACCTGCCCGGGGAGGAGGTCGCGCGCCGCTGCAGTGGACAGCCTGCGGTCGGGAACGACTACTACGAAGCTGAGCTCGGGGTCGAGTGCGAGCGAACGGGCCAGCGGTTCCCCGTCCAGCATCGCCGCGGCCACAAGGCCGCCGAAGGCCGAGGCAGCTGCGTTTTCGGGGTGCCCGTCCGTGCGCACGCCCCACTCGAAGGGCTCGCAAGCACCCGCCGCCGCTGCAGCCGCGACGGCCAACGCTGCCGACGAACCGAGACCCCTTGCCACGGGGATCTCCGAGCGGACCTTTATGTGAGCACGGTCGTGGCCGAGCACCTCTGCCACGACGCGGGCGGCAAGGTGCGACGCGCCCCTTGGCAGGTCCGATCCCTCCCCCTCGGTTTGTACGACCAGGCCGTCGGGCCGGTCGGAGATCTCCACCTCCAGGTACAGACCGAGGGCCACCGCGAGGGTGTCGAAACCGGGGCCGAGGTTGGCGGAAGAGGCGGGGGCTTTGGCGATGCGGTGCATGTAGTAAGCGATTATGGGGCCTGGGGGCCGGGCGCGTCGAAGCCGAGGCCGCTCAGAGGTCGCGGCGGGAGTCGAGCTCCTCGACGGTCATCAGTACCGCTCGGGCCTTGGAGCCCTCCGACGGCCCGACAACGCCACGTTGCTCGAGGAGGTCCATGAGCCTCCCGGCGCGGGCAAAGCCGACCCGCAGCTTGCGTTGCAGCATCGAGGTGCTCCCGAGCTGGCTGCGCACGACGAGCTCCATCGCCTCGTCGAGCAGGTCCTCGCCGTCGTCGCCGTCGCCCTGCGCCTGCCCCGGCCCACCTTCGCTGCCTTCGACACCCTCGACGTAGTCGGGGCCCGCTTGGCGACGCCAATGAGCGACCACCTTGCGGACGTCCTCCTCGTCGACCCAGGGGCCCTGCAGGCGCCGGGCCAGGCTCGATGATGCCGTGAGGAGGAGCATGTCGCCCTTGCCTATAAGGCGTTCTGCTCCTGCTTGGTCAAGGACAACCCGGCTGTCGGCGAGCGACGAGACGGCGAAAGCCAGCCGCGACGGGATGTTGGCCTTGATGAGCCCGGTGATCACGTCCACCGATGGCCGCTGAGTGGCGAGCACGAGATGGATCCCCACGGCGCGCGCCATTTGGGCGATGCGACAGATCGACTCCTCGACGTCGCGGGCGGCGACCATCATGAGGTCGTTCAGCTCGTCGACGACAACCAGGATGAACGGCAGCCGGCTGTAGCGCCCCGCCGCAGCTCCGCCCCCGCCGCCCTCGCCGGCGGCGTCCCCCGCGCCGGCGTGCGAGTCGAAGTAAAACTCCCCCCTGTCCCAGGCGGCGTTGTAGCCGGTGATGTCGCGCATCCCGACCTCGGCCAAGAGGTCGTAGCGGCGTTCCATCTCGTCGACCGCCCAGCGGAGCGCATTGGCCGCTTTCTTCGGGACCGTGACGACATTGGTGAGCAGGTGCGGCAACCCGCTGTAGGCACCCAGCTCGACTCGTTTGGGGTCGACGAGGATCAGGCGCACCTGGTCAGGGGTCGCCCGCATGAGCACCGACGTGAGCATCGAGTTGATGCAAGAGGACTTCCCCGAGCCGGTCGCACCCGCAATGAGGAGGTGGGGCATCTCAGCAAGGTTGACCATGACCGGGCGACCAGCGATGTCCCGCCCAGCAGGCACTTCGAGCGGGTGACGCGCCGCTGCGGCTTCGGGCGCGGACAGCATGTCGCCCAGGCTCACGGTCTGGCGCTGGCGGTTGGGGACCTCGACACCAATGGCCGAACGCCCCGGGATAGGCGCTTGGATCCGGATCTCCGCTGCGGCCATCGCGTAGGCAATGTCACGGTGGAGCGCTGTCACGCGCTGGACCTTCACGCCCGGGCCGAGCTCTAGCTCGTAACGGGTCACGCTCGGGCCAACTGTCGCCCCGACCAGGCGTGTCTCCACGCCGTGCCCCGCCAGGGCGCTCTCGAGGGTTTTCCCGAGCAGCTCGACCTGGCGACGGTCGACCTCGCCTTGCTTGCTCTTGCGGAGCAGCCCGCCGGCGGGAAGGCGCCACGACGGCGCCTCCTGCCGTGGCAGGTTGAGGTCGATCACGAGTTGCTCACCCTTGGCAGGCCCGACGGTGACGGCACCGCCGACCTGTAGGCCCGGCGCCGTGGCCCCGTCTCGCGACGAGCCGGCCCCAGTGCGCCCCGGGCCCGCTTGGGCGAGCACGGCCCCACCGGGGCCGTTGGTCCCCGGCCGCCCTCCACCGTCCGCCGCCCCGGCTACAGCCAAGGCGTGCCGGTGGGCAGCGTCATCGGCGGCGCCAACGTCTTGGTCCTCGTGGTCGTCCTGCTCCCCCTCCGACGCAAGGCCTGCCCAGGCGAACCCCGCGCCGGCTTCAGGTCCCGGTGCACCAACAGCCGCCGCCCGGTCCCCAGCCGCCATGTCCCCTGCTCTGCGGTGCCCGGGCCCTGCTACGCCTGCCTCAGCCGTACCGGCCCCTGCAGTGCCTGTCTCCGCATTACCGGACGTTGCAGTGCCGGGCGCCGCAGTGGCGGGCCCGGGCCCAGCCCACGACGCCGCCGTGAGTTCGGCGCCATAGCCGGCGGCCGGCTCGTCCTGCCTGACGGCACCTGGAGGTGTAGAGGCGAAGTGGGCCACGCCCCGGAAGGCATCGACGCAAAGCGACCAAAACCACGCGATAGCCCGGCCTGTCACCCGGAGCGCCAAAGCCCCGCCCGAGACGACCGAACGCACCCGGGTAGCCGTCAGCACGAGCAGAGCGACGAAAAGGAGCGCTCCTAGCAAGACGCCCGCCCCCCAGCTCCCCAGGCCCTCCCTCATTGGCACCCCGATAACCGCTCCAGCGATCCCCCCGGCCTTCCCCATTTCCCGCAAAGGTTGGTGAAGGGTTGTTTTGCCGCCCGCAACCGCGAGCAGACCTGCGAGGGCACCAAACGCGAGGACGAGGCCGGTCGCCACACGGCCGGGTTGACGGCTTTCGTGCCTCCAGAGAAGGTAAACGCCCAAGATGGCCAATCCCAGAGGAAGGCAATAGCGGGCCCATCCGAGGAAATCGGCCGTACCGGTCCGCACCGCCCGGCCGGCGGGGCCGACAACGTCTCCATAGACGGCCAACCCGACGAGCACAGCGAGCAGCACGAACGCCAGCCCCCAGATTTCGTCCGCCTGGTCCTCCACTAGGGCGGCGAGGGTTTCTCCCCAGCGCCGGGCAAGAGGTCCGCGCACAGTCGGCTTGGACCGGCCCGCCCGCTCCGGCTTCGTTGAGCGACCAGGGCGGTCCGCTCCCGAAAGGCTCAGATCCCGGGCAGGGCGCTTGCGCGCGGGCGCGTCACGCTGGTCCCCGGACGCGCGGGGAGTGGCGCGGCGCTCCGTCTTGGTAGCCACAGCAACATCAAAGCTAACACCAGCCCCAGTGGCAACAGGCGGACCGGCTGCTCAAACCTCCATTATCACCGGGACGATCATGGGGCGGCGCTTGGTCCGGTCCTGTACGAACTTGCCGAGCGCTCCGCGGGCGCGGCGCTTGAGCGTCTCGAAGTCAGGCACGGCACTGTCGCTGCCCTCGTGTTCCTCAACGGCGGCGAGCACCACTTCGCGGGCCTCGTCGAGCAATTTTTCGGCCTCAGGCGCGTACACCCAGCCACGGGTGATTATCTCGGGGCCGCCCACAACGTCGCCCGAGCGGGCGTCGACCGTCACGATCACGACGATCAAACCCTCCTCTGCAAGGATCCGCCGGTCCCGGAGCACACCGCGGCCGACGTCACCCACGATCCCATCGACGTAGAGGTAACCCGCGGGTACCTCGCCGGCGAAGTCGACCCTGTCCCCGCGCACCTCAATGACATCGCCGTCCTCCGCGAGGAGGACGCCCTCGGCGGGCACTCCCATCTCGGTTGCAAGGCGGGCGTGGTGCATCAGGTGGCGGAACTCGCCGTGTACCGGTATGAAAGCGCGAGGACGCGCCACCGAGATGAGCAACTTGAGCTCGTCCCTCATCGCGTGCCCCGAGGCATGCACCGGCGCGAGGCCCGAGTGGACAACTTCGGCACCCGAACGGCAAAGGCCGTCGATCACCTTGCCGACATTGGTCTCGTTGCCCGGTATGGCGTGAGACGACAGCACCACAAGATCCCCATCGCTCACCTTCACCCATTTGTTGCCGCCAGCGGCCATCAGCGACAGCGCCGACATCGGCTCGCCCTGAGATCCCGTGCAGATGATGCACACCTTGTCCGCGGGTAGGTCAGCCGTCTTTTCGATGTCAATGAGCCTGTCATCGGGGATGTGCAGCAACCCGAGCTCGCGAGCGACGGCGACGTTGCGCCCCATCGAACGGCCGAGCGTCGCCACGTAACGGCCGGAGGCGATGGCGGCATTTGCCACCTGCTGGACCCTGTGGACGTGGCTGGCAAAACATGCCACGATCACACGCTTTTCGGGGTGCGCTTCGAACAGCGCCATGAGCACCCTGCCCACTGCTGTCTCGGAAGGTGTGTAGCCGTCCTCCTCAGCGTTGGTCGAATCGGAAAGCAGCAGCCTGATCCCTTCACCCTCGGCCAGTGCACCTATCCGGGCGAGGTCCGTCCGGCGCCCGTCCACAGGGGTCAGGTCCAATTTGAAGTCCCCTGTGTGGAGGATCACGCCATGTGGAGTATGGAAGGCGAGAGCGAAGCCGTGAGGGACCGAGTGCGCCACCGGGACGAATTCCACGTCAAACGGGCCAATTTTCTTGATCTCGCCATCGCGGACCGCAACGAGCTCTGCACGGTCGGCGAGGCCGGCTTCTTCGATCCTGTTGCGAGCGAGGAGCAGGGAGAGCTCCGAGCCGTAGATCGGGAAACTCACGTCGCGCAGCAAGTACGCCAGCGCCCCGCAGTGGTCTTCGTGGGCGTGGGTGAGGATGCAGCCGACGAGGCGGTCCTGGTTTTCGATTATGTAAGTGAAATCAGGGAGAACGAGGTCGACGCCCGGCATCTCCGGCTCGGGGAACATGAGCCCGCAGTCGACGAGCACAGCCTGGCCGTCCATCTCGAACCAGGCGCAGTTGCGCCCGATCTCCCCGAGGCCCCCAAGGAACGCGATGCGGACGGGGGGCGCCTCCTGCGGCGCCGTCAATTTATCGCTCGCCGGGAAGAGCCGGTAGCGGGGAGTGCCGGAGGTTGGCCCAAACTTGCCTCGCTCTTTCTTCGAGCCCTGGCGGCGTCGGCCCCATAGGCAGGCGGCATTCGCCGGCGGGGAGGCCGAGCACCCTCAACATCGCCTTGGTGGGTACAGGGTTTGGCGCAGCGTCGCTCGTTTGGAACTCCCACGACTCCACCAGCCGCTCGTTGACCGCAGCAGCCGCTTCGGTATCACCTTTTGCATAGCCAGCGATCATCTCGCTCATCTCGGGGCCGGCCCAGTGGGAGGCCACGCTGATCACGCCGACTGCGCCCACCGCCAAGAGGGGCAGCGTGAGCGAGTCGTCGCCACTGTAAACCTCGAAGCCCTGCGGCGCTTCCTTTACTAGGGCTGCGGTGGCGGCGGGCGACCCGGCCGCATCCTTCAGGGCCGCTATCACGCCGTCTTGCGCCATCTTCACGAGTGTCGCGGTCTTCACCTCTCGCCCCGTGCGCTTGGGGATGTCGTAGAGGACCACGGGCAAGTCCGTTGCCTCGGCCACGGCGGCGAAATGAGCCTCGATCCCTGCTTGCGACGGGCGGTTGTAATAGGGCACGACCACCAGGACGCCGTCTGCGCCTGCTGCTGCTGCGGCCTTGGTCAGCTGGACCGAGTGGGCGGTGCTCGCGGTACCGGTCCCGGCGATGAGCGGGACGCTCACTGCCGAGCGGACGACTTCCCAAAGGCGCACCTTTTCCGGGTCCGTGAGGGTGGTGCCCTCCCCCGTGGTCCCCGCCACAACGAGCCCGTCGTTGCCGTTGTCGACCAGCCAGCGAGCAAGCTTCGCCGAGCCGTCGAGGTCGAGGCTGCCGTCGGGCAAGAACGGCGTCGCCATCGCGCAGATCACTGCGCCGAAGCGGCCTGGGGGCGTGGCTGGCATCAATGCAAGCCTAGTGCTGCGGCTCCGCTGCGGCTCGAACCCCAAATTTCGCGCCATGGCGCTAGCACGAGCGCGGGCCGTTGCCCGTTGCCCGGTGCGGTGCCACCGGCTGGGTAGAAGCAGCGCGACGTGGGGGCCCGGGGTGGCCGGTCGCCCAGTAGCCAGGTCGGCCTTTGGGGCGGGCTCAACGGCGGGGCCGGCTCACCGGCCGGGCCGCCGGACCGCCCGGGTCGCGGGGCGGAGGGGCGGCAGGGCGAAGGGACTCGAGCGGCGGGACGGGCGGCGGGGCGGAAGGCGGGACGGGCGGCGGGGCGGGCGGCATGGGGGCCGTGCGCGCTCGCCAACCTCACGAGAGCAAATTGCAAAACGCCACTCGTTGTAGTTTGGTGCGCGAAAACGCGCTCAAAACTCGTTAGAGCTCCGGTTTCCGGATCACTCTCGTGAGCCTGGTGTACGCGCGTTACTCCCAGCCGTCCCAGCCCCAATGAGGCACCGGGAGCCCGGCAGCCGCTTCGGACCCCGGCGAGCCGTACTGGAGAACCTCGTCCACGGCCGCTTCCATGTAAGAGCGCATCGCCGCCCGGAACTCGCGGTCTTCGGGGAGGCCGACGTCGTCCATCGCCCCCACGAAGCAGTCGACGAACCTGCGCCCGAGGTCGGCCATGTCGCCGTTCCCGGCGTGGAGCGTGAGCACGTACGAGTGGTCGGCGCAGCTCTCCGAGTACCTCGGTGGCCCCCCCATCACCTCTGCCCAGTACCAGCCCAGGCGCTCGACGTGCTGCGGGTGCCCGGGGTGCGAGAAGGGGTGGTTGAGCTCGGGGTCGGCAAGGCAGCGGGCGTGGTGGGCAGTGGCCAGTGCCAGGAACGCTGGTTCTCCGCCGGCGAATTCATATAGAGATCCCCGCACTCGCCAAGTTTGCCACAGGGCGCACCCACACGGCGCACAGGGCGCTGGTCACAGGGCCCCCGCGGCACGCGGTGCAGGGGCAGCGCACGCGGGCGCAGGGGCAGGGCACGCGGGGACAGGGGCACGCGGGGCAGGGGGAACGGGGGCACGGCGCCACGTGCCGGCACAAACGCACACGACGGTTATCGCCGGGCGCCAAAGCCCCGCCCCCGAGACCTTGACCTGGCACCCGGGTACCCTGAGCGACGATGGGCTCACGGAGGAACCTCAGCTCGACTTGAACGGCATCGTCGTGCCTATCCGCCGCTTGAGCACAGCCCAGGTCGCTGCTTGGCGGCGACTGGCTGGCGAGGCGCTCGCGCCCAACCCGGGTTTCGAGCCGCAGTGCGTCATCCCCGCGTCCCGCTACTTGCCACGAGGCGGTGAAATGCTCCTCGTTGCAGCCGAGGAAGACGGGCGGTTTTTTGGGTGCTTCCCTGTCGTGCGGAAGGGGAGCCAGGAAAGAATGAGCGTTTCGTGGCCCGGGATGCGGAGGCCCGCTCTCAGCACGCAGGTGCGCCGGCCGAGCTACGACTGCACCCCGCTGCTCAGCAGGGAACGCAGTGCCGAAGCCGCAACAACACTGCTCGGCGCTCTCCACGCCTACCGGGAATGGCCGAAAGCAGGCAGTTTCGGGCTTCTCGTCCTCGACGCCCTCGACGACGGCCCGGTCTGCACCCTGCTCACATCGGCTGCAGAGCAGCTCGGCATGCCGGTGCACACCTACGGCTCCTGGAGGCGGCCGATCGTGCGCCGCCAGAGCGACCCAGCCGCCTACGGGCGTGCCCAGAGCCACAAGTCTCACCGGGAACTGGCGCGTAAAAGGCGCCGGCTCGAAGACAAGCTCGGCGCGCCGCTGTACGTTGTCGACCGCAGCTCGGACCCCCGTGCGCTCGACGAGCTGGTGGAGCTGGAAGCCTCCGGCTACAAGGGCACAGAAGGGTTTGCCCTGGCACGCCAGCCTGGTTACGCAGAATGGTTCAAAGAAATGTGCTCCGACTTCCGCTCGAGCGGCCGCTTCGTGCTCTACAGCCTGGAGGGTGGCGGGACCACTGTGGCGATGACGGCAATGCTGAAGGGAGGAGAAGGTTATTTCGGGCTCTTGACAGCTTACGACGAGGATTTTTCTGCCTACTCGCCGGGCACGCAGCTGCACGTCGGGGCGATCGGACGGTTCCACGACAACACCGATGCCCAATGGGTCGACACATGCGGCGCAGCTGGGACCCAGTACCTCCTCAACCTCTACCCGGACCGGCGGGACGTATCCACGGTCATTGTTGCCATCGGCGGCACGTTCGACCGCGCCTGCCTCGCTTGTTATGTAGCTCTCCGGCGGGTCTTTGGCCGCGACTCGCTGTTGCGCAAGGACCCGCGGCTTTCAAAGGCGCTCCACGTCGCTTCCAGGACGCTTTTCGGCAAGTGAGCCTCTACCCCTAGGCTCACAGCCCGAGCAGTCGCTCCAAACCGATGGTAAAACCACGCAATTCCGGCACCTTTTTGACCGCGAGGATGACACCCGGCATAAACGAGGCCCGGTCGAGCGAGTCGTGGCGGATCGTGAGCACTTGGCCCGCTGCGCCGAGGAGCACCTCTTGGTGCGCCACAAGGCCGCGGAGGCGGACCGAGTGGACCCTCACACCCGGGGCCGTCTCCGACCCGCGCGTGCCAGGCGCCTCGCTCAGGGACAGCTCGTCTCCACTGTCAGCCAGCCCCCTCGGGCTGCCCACGTGCCCACCCACGTGCCCACGCGAGCCGCCTGAGCCCCCGGAGAGCCGCGCATTTTCGACCGCCGCCGATACCCGCCTCGCTGTGAGAGCAGCGGTCCCAGAAGGCGCGTCGAGCTTGCCATCGTGATGGAGCTCGATTATCTCGGCACTGTCGAACCAGGGGGCGGCAAGCTCCGCAAAGCGCATCATCAGCACTGCGCCGATGGCGAAGTTGGGCGCCATCACACAGTTTGCTTCGCCCTCTTCGAACTCTTGCCTGAGGCGGGCGACCGCCGCCTCGTCGAGGCCAGTAGTGCCCATCACGAGGTGGACGCCATGAGCTGCGCACCAGGTGGCGTTGGCGAGCGCTGCGGAGGCGACGGTGAAATCGACTGCGACCTCAGCCCCGGCCTCTTTCAGGGCGCTCACGTCGGCAGCGACCACAAGGCCCTCCAGGTCCCCCCCGTGCCCCGCCCCGGCCGCAGGGTCTATTGCGGCCACCAGCTCGAGGTCGGGGTCGGCGCTCACGGCCGCGCAGGCCGTCCGGCCCATGCGCCCGGCGGCCCCCAGCACCCCGACCCGTAGCAACTCCCGGCCCCCTTTTCCCTTCAGCTGGTCGCCTTTTCGCTTTGCTTTGCTATCAACCTTATTTCGCGCCGGGGTCTGGTCCCGGTGCCCGGGAGGCTCCCCAGTCCGCGAAGGCCTCCTTGGGGAACGGGCCGAGCACGACCAGCGACCTCGGCCCACCCAGTACCTTGGCCGCAACCCGGGCAAGGTCGTCCGTCGTCACCGCGCGCACCTGAGCGTCGAGTTCGGCGAGCGGCGGCACCCTCCCGTGCGCCAGCTGCGAACGACCGAGACGGCTCATCCGTGCCCCCGTGTCCTCGAGGCCGAGCGCGGTAGCCCCACGGATGTGGCTCTTGGCCGAGCCGAGCTCCTGCTCGGTCGCGCCCTGGGAGGCCATACGGTCGAGCTCCAACGAAATCAAGTCGAGGACCTCCTCTGCCCGCTTGGGCGCCGTGCCCGCGTAGACGGCGAAGTCCCCGGTGACCTGGTAACCGGACCTGTAGGAATAGACGCTGTAGGCGAGGCCTCTCTCCTCACGGACCGACTGGAACAGGCGGCTCGACATCCCCCCGCCGAGGATGTGGTCCAAGACGTTGAGGACCTGCCTGTCGGGGTGGTTGCGGTCGAAGCCGGGCATCCCGACCATGACGTGGGCCTGTTCGGTCTTGCGCTTGACCACCAAGCGTTCCTTAGCGCCCGACGAAGGCAACGAGCGCTCAGGCCGCTCGCCGCCCAGGAGGACGTCCCGGCCGAACTCCTTGGCAGCCTTGTCCAACCGGCTTGCGAGCCCCTCGACCACCCGCTGGTGCTCCACCTTCCCCGCGGCAGCCACCACGATGTTCCCCGTGCGGTAGTGCTTGCGGTGAAAACTCGAGATGTCGTCCCTCGTCGCCGCCCGGACCGTCTTCTCGAGGCCGAGGACGTCGCGCCCGAGCGGGTGCCCCGGGTACATAGCGCTGTTGAGGAGGTCGTGCACCTCTTCGGCCGGCTCGTCGGCGTGCATGAGGATCTCCTCGAGGATCACTTGCCTCTCGGCCTCGAGTTCGTCAGGGCGCAGCGCCGGGCCCCAGATGATCTCCGAAAGGATGTCCAGGCCCAGGTCGAGCGACTCGGCGAGCAGCCGGACGTAGAAAGCCGTGTGCTCCTTGGTCGTGAACGCATTGATGTCGCCCCCAACCGCATCGACGACTTCGGCGATCTCGCGGGCGCTGCGCTCGGCTGTGCCCTTGAAGAGCAGGTGCTCGAGGAAGTGAGAGGCACCCGCTATCTCCTCGGGCTCGTCGACCGACCCCGTGCCGACCCAGAAACCGAGGCTCACGGACAGCACGTCGGGCATGTGCTCGGTGACTACCGTGAGCCCGCCTTCGCCAACCGTCGTCTCGACGGTTTCTTGTGCGGAAACCGCTGCTGTGGTGGTTGCGGAGGCCGCTGTGCCGGCGCTCAATGCCTGCGGCGCGGGTTGCGGCGAGGCCCTGAGCCCCTGTCGCCACCACGGTCGCTGCCCCGGGAGTCACCGCCGCGCTCGCGCGCCGGGCCACGCCCACCTCCAATGGGGGCGCCGAGGGCGGAGTCAGCACCCGAGGAAGGACCGAGGTCACCGAAGGTCGAGCGAGCTTCGCGTTCCCAGGTGTCTTCGAACGAGACGGTCTCGTAGTCGGCGCCGGCGGCGCCACCTTCGGCGCGGGGCCCTGCACGACCGCCTGCCGCAGCCCCGCCGCCAGCGGACGATTCTGAGCCATCAGGCCCCTCGCCGACCAGCGAAAGGGAGACCTTGCCAACCGGGTCGATGTCGTCGACCCGAACCTCGAGCTCGTCGCCGACCGACAGCACATCTTCGACTCGCTCGACGCGCTTTCCCTGCGAGAGCTTGGAGAGCTTGGAGATGTGGACGAGGCCGTCCCGACCGGGGAGGATGTTGACGAACGCCCCGAACTTGGTGATGTTGACGACTTTGCCCTTGTAGGTTGCGCCGACTTCGGCCTTGGGCGGGTCGAGTATCAGTTCGATGCGGCGTACGGCCTCGTTCACCGCTCCGCCGTCCCGGGCACCGACCGTCACAGTCCCGACGACGCCGTTGTCGTCGACGCTGATGTCGGCTCCGGTTTCTTGCTGTATCGAATTGATCATCTTGCCCTTGGGCCCGATGACCTCGCCGATCTTGTCGATGGGGATCTCGAGGGTCACGATCTTGGGCGCTGTGTCGCGGACTTCGGTGCGCGGTTGGTTGATCGTGTCCTCCATCACCTTCAGGATCGTGAGGCGGGCGTCACGCGCCTGGCGGAGGGCATCGGCGAGCACCGAGGCGGGCAAGCCGTCGATCTTGGTGTCGAGCTGGAGGGCCGTCACGAAGTCGGCGGGGCCGGCGACCTTGAAGTCCATATCGCCGAAAGCATCCTCAGCACCGAGGATGTCCGTGAGGGTGACATAGCGGTCCCCCTCCTTCACGAGCCCCATTGCGATGCCGGCGACCGGTGCCTTGACCGGGACCCCGGCGTCCATGAGCGAAAGGGTCGAAGCGCACACCGACGCCATCGATGTCGAACCGTTGGAGGACAGGACTTCGGAAACAAGCCGTAACGCGTAGGGGAACTCTTCGAACGGCGGGACAACCGGCAGAAGGGCACGCTCGGCCAGCAGGCCGTGGCCTATTTCTCGCCGTTTCGGGCTACCAACACGGCCCACTTCGCCGTTGGCGTAAGGAGGCATGTTGTAGTGGTGCATGTAACGCTTTTTGTCCTCGGGGCTGATGGTGTCGAGCAGCTGGTCGCTCCTCGGCATCCCGAGCGTGGCAATGTTGAGCACCTGCGTCTCGCCTCTTTGGAAAAGGCCCGACCCGTGAGCCGTCGGGATGACGCCCACCCGAGCCGACAGCGGCCGGATGTCGCGTGTGCCGCGCCCGTCGATGCGCACGCCCTCTTCGACGATGCGCTGCCGCACAAGCTTTTTGGTGAGGGAACGGACTGCCTGGGAAATCTCCTTCTCCCGCCCCGGGAACTCGGGCCCGAGCTCCTCGAGCAGAGCGGCGGCAACCTCGGAGGTGGCAGCCTCTCGCTCAGCCTTGAGCGAGATCGTCGTCACCTTGCCGATCCGGTCGGACCCGGCCGACGCAACGCGGTCGTAGACGTCGGGCCCGTAGTCGTGCCTTGCCTGGTAGGCGAGAGGTGCGTGCGAACCGGCTTTCTCTTTCAGCTGGAGCTGGAGGTCGATCGACTCCTTGATCCAGGTCTTGGCGGCCTCGAGCCCCTCGGCGATGACCTCTTCGGTCACCTTGGGGGCACCTGACTGGTAGTAGGACCAAGCCTTTTCCGACCCTCCCGCCTCGACCATCATGATCGCGACGTCCCCGTCGGGCAACGCCCGCCCGGCAACGACGAGCTCGAAGGTGGAGTCGTCACCCTCCTCGTAGGTCGGGTGAGGCAGCCAACGGCCGTCGGTCGAGTACGCGATCCTCACAGCACCGATGGGCCCCTCGAAAGGCATGCCAGAGATCATCAAGGCGGCGCTGGCGGCGTTTATGGCGATGATGTCGTGGGGGTTGACCTGATCGGCTCCGAGTACCGTGACCACGACCTGGGTCTCGTTGCGGTAGCCGTCGGCGAACGAAGGCCGCAGCGGCCGGTCGATCAAACGAGCCGTAAGGACGGCGGTTTCGGTGGGCCGGCCCTCCCGGCGGAAAAACGACCCCGGGATCTTCCCCGCGGCGTACATCCTTTCTTCGACATCGACCGTAAGGGGGAAGAAGTCGATGCCCTCGGGGGCGTTCGAGGCGGCATTGGCCGTTGCGAGGACGACGGTGTCACCGACGCGCCCGACGACTGCCCCCTGGGACTGCTGAGCGAGCAGCCCCGTTTCGAAACTTATGGACTTGGTAGTGCCGGATACCGGCGTGGATACTGAGACGGGCTCACCCATGTCTCTCCTTTCGGGCTGGAGCCGCCAGCGGTGCCGGCGGCAGCAAATAGAGGGCCCAAACGGGCCCTTTGCCCTCGGGACGAGACAGAGCCAGTTGTCAGTTGACGACCTCCGCGCAACGCGCGCCGTTGCCGGCGCGCACCCACTAGGAAGCCCTCGACTGGCAGCTGACCACTGCCTGCCCGGGGGTTGGCTAATTTCGACGGCGCACTTGGCGCGTCGGGCACGTTCAACGGCGAAGACCGAGCCGGCCGATTAGCTCCCGGTAACGCTCGACGTCGTTGTTCCTTACGTAGTCCAAGAGCCGCCGCCTGCGGCCGATCAGCACCATCAGGCCGCGGCGCGAGTGGTGGTCGTGCTTGTTGACCTTCAGGTGCTCGGTCAAGTGCGAGATCCGCTCGCTCAAGATGGCGACCTGGACCTCCGGCGAACCGGTGTCAGTGTCGTGGAGGCGGTAGTTGGCTATCGTCGCCGCTTTATCGGCCATGTGCGGACCTCGAACAGGTTTGGGTAAGGACTAATGCGCTCGGCGTCGGCCCGGCAGCCGCCCGCCCCCCTCAGAGGAGTACCGGGACGGCCTGCCCTGGCTCAACGCCGCCGGTCATAATACCAAGCGCAGCCGGACTGCGGGAAAGCCGGCCTGACCACTGCCCGCACCCCGGGCCCCCCGAGAGCCGCCGTGACCACCCCCGGTCGCCGTTGCGGGGGCGGCCGAGTTGGCCCGCGCTGCGCCTGAGCAGGGTTGCGCCTGAGGCAGGGTGGTGCCTGAGCAGGGCGGCGCCAAGCCGTCAGACGTCGGCCATCAGCCATCAGCCATCAGCCATCCGAGCGGCTCAGCGGGACGCCTCAGCGGCGGCCGACGCCCGCCAGCGCCCGTCTCGTGTGCGCGACGTCGCTGACCATCTGGTCGATGAGAGCCTCGACCGAGCCGAACTTTTCCTGCCCCCTTAGCCGGGCGACGAGGTCGACGGTACCAACCTCGTCGTAGAGGTCTCCCTGGAAGTCGAGCAGGTGCGCTTCCACCAGGGAGAATGCCCGCTCCGAGTAAAAGGTTGGCTGGCGCCCGACCGATACGGCTGTCTGGTGGCGCGTGCCGTCCGGCCGGAGGTACCAGCCGGCGTACACCCCGTCCCCGCAGATCTGCATCTCCCTGCTGACCTCCAGGTTTGCCGTCGGGAAGCCGAGCTCACGCCCGCGCTTGTCGCCGTGCCCGACCACCCCCGCGAGCCGGTGCCAGCGGCCGAGGAGCGCCGCCGCCCCGGACACGTCGCCTTCGGCCACCAAACGCCGGATACGGGTGGACGAGACGGCAGGCAGCTCCCATTCGGGGCCTTCGGCCACGGTCTCGCCAGGTGCGCCCGAGCGCACGAGCCGGATCCCCGTGACGTCGAAGCCCATCCGTGCCCCCACCCGCTGGAGCAGTGGCACGTCGCCCTCCCGGTTGCGCCCGAAGTGGAAATCGTGGCCGACGACGACTGCCCGCGCGTGCAGGTACCCGACGAGCACCTCGGCAACGAAGTCGGCCGCCGGTTCGGCCGCCCGCCGGGCGTCGAAGTGGAGAACGAGGACGAGGTCGACTCCGGCCGCCTCGAGGAGCGACAGCTTGTAATCGAGGTTGGTGAGCAGGAGAGGAGCCGAGTCGGGACGGACAACGCTTGCCGGGTGACGGTCGAACGTAACGACAGCAGACAGGGCACCTATCTCGTGCGCCGTCGCTCGCGCCCGGTCGATCAGGCTCCTGTGGCCGATGTGCACCCCATCGAAGGCCCCGATCGTGACCACGGTGCCGCGGCGTGCCACCTCGGCGGCAAAAGACGGCTCCGCGCCAGTGCCGGCGCCCGCGCTGACCCCACGCTCGGCCTCTCCCTCACCCGATGGGTAGTAGACGACCTTCACCGCACCTTCACCGCACCTTCACCGCTCTCACAGACAAAAGGCTAGGGGAGCCGCCGTCTCGTCCGAGCGGATCTACAGAGCGGCGGGGAGCAGTGTCTCGCCGACGAGGTAACGGTCGACTGCCGCAGCGGCGGCCCGGCCCTCGGCGATCGCCCACACGATGAGGCTTGCGCCGTGCGTTGTGTCCCCGCATGCAAAAACACCCGGGACGTTGGTGGCCCACCCCCCGTCGTGCGCAACCGTCCCGCGCTCGTTGACCCAGACCCCGAGTTTGTCGAGGAGCTGGCGGTCCGGCCCGCGAAAGCCGATCGCAAGCAATACGAGATCCGCCTCCAATTCGAACTCGCTCCCCGGTATGTCCTCGTAAATACGCCGGGAAAGCTCCCGCACCCTGTGGGCGCGCAGCGCTCGCACATGCCCTCGCTCGTCCCCCGCAAAAGCGTCCGTCTGGGCCGCGAACTCCCTTTGGCCGCCCTCCTCGTGGGCGAGCGAGTCCCGCAGGACCAACGGCCACAAGGGCCATGGCGTCGACTCGGGCCGAAGGTCGGGCGGTCGTTCGTGGATGTCGAACTGGTGCACCAGAGCGGCACCTTGACGGTGGGCCGTCCCGAGGCAGTCGGCTCCTGTGTCGCCGCCCCCGATGATCACTACCTTTTTGCCAGCGGCGTCGATGGGCGGGGACGAAAGTAGCCCCGCTTGCACGCGGTTGGAGGGTACGAGGTAATCCATCGCGAGGTGGACCCCGGCCAGGTCTCGCCCGGGTACGTCGAGATCTCGCTGCCACAACGCCCCGATCGCGAGCACCACCGCGTGGTAACCCTGCCGCAGGTCCTCTACCGAAAGGTCGACACCTACGTCGACGCCGCACTCGAAGACGGTGCCCTCTTGCTCCATCTGCTCGACCCGCCGGTCAAGGAGCAACTTGTCCATCTTGAAATCGGGGATCCCGTAGCGGATGAGGCCGCCGGGACGGTCGTCGCGTTCGTAGACGACGACCTCGTGACCTCCCCTCGTCAACTGCTGGGCGGCAGCCATGCCGGCAGGCCCCGACCCGACGACGGCGACACGCTTGGCCGTCCTCACGCTCGGCCGCACCGGTGTCACCCAGCCGTGCTCCCATGCGTAGTCGATAATCTCCTTTTCCACTTGCTTTATCGTCACGGCCTCGTCGTTGAGGGCGAGCACGCAGGCGCTTTCGCACGGCGCCGGGCACATCCGCCCGGTGAACTCGGGGAAATTGTTCGTCGCGTGCAGCCGCTCGATCGCGTCCCGCCAGCGGTCGCGGTAGACAAGGTCGTTCCAGTCGGGGATCAAGTTGCCGAGCGGGCACCCGTGCAAGCTGTTGCAAAAAGGGACCGCGCAGTCCATGCAGCGCGACGCCTGGGTACGCAGAGCCGGTAAGTCAACCGGTTCGTACATCTCGTGCCAGTCGCGCACGCGCAAGTGGACGGGCCGGTGCTCGGCCTCGCTGCGCCGGTGCTTCAGGAACCCCTCGGGGTCAGCCACGGGCGAGTGCCATCGCCGGCGCGCCGTCGCCGGTGCCGGCCTCCCCTGCCTCCTCGCCGGCGGGGACGCCCGGTCCCTGGCGAGAAGAGGTGCGCTCCGCTGCGGCTGCCTGCAGGGCTCGCTCGTACTCGACCGGCACCACCTTCACGAAAAGAGGCGCGTGGCCGTTCATGTTCGCGAGGACGCGCCGGGCCACCGCCGACCCCGTCTCGGAAAGATGGCGCGCCAAGACATCTTCCAGCCAGGCGACGTCGTCACCGTCCAAGGAGGCGAGCTCGACCCCTTCGCCGTTGACGCGGCTGGCGAGGCGAGCACGCGGGTCGTAGACGTACGCGTAACCGCCCGACATCCCGGCTGCGAAATTGCGCCCGGTCGGGCCGAGCACGACCACCCGCCCCCCGGTCATGTACTCGCAGCCATGGTCGCCGACGCCCTCGACTACAGCAAGCGCTCCCGAATTACGGACGCAGAAGCGTTCGCCGACCACCCCCCGGATGAACAGCTCGCCGCTCGTCGCCCCATAACCGATCACGTTGCCGGCGATTATGTTGGCCTCTGCGACGAAATCGGGAGCCATGCCCTCGGGGGGCCTCACCACGATGCGCCCGCCCGACAGGCCTTTGCCCAAGTAGTCGTTGGCGTCGCCCGAAAGCCGCAGCGTTATCCCCCGGGGCAAAAAAGCGCCGAAGCTCTGGCCGGCGGAGCCTCTCATGTCGAGCTCGATCGTGCCGTCGGGCAAGCCGCGGCCGCCGTAACGGCGGGTCACCTCCGAGCCGAGCATGGTGCCAACGGTCCTGTTGGAGTTGGCGACCACCCAATTGCTCCGCACCGGCGCCGCGTTGTCCAGTGCCGGCAGGCACGCCTCTACCAGCTGGCTGTCGAGGTTGCCCTCGAGGCCGTGCTCCTGGCTCCTTGTACAGGTGAGGGCCACACCCGGCGGGGGTGGCAACAATATCGGGGAAAGGTCGACTAGCGCGGCCTTGGGGTGGCGCGCCGGAACGACTGCCTCGAGCACCTCGGTGCGCCCGATGGCCTCCTCCAATGTCCTGAAGCCGAGCTCGGCCAGCCACTCCCTCACCTCTTCGGCGACGAACTCGAAGTAGCTGACGACTATGTCCGGGGTGCCCCGGAAACGCTTGCGGAGCTCCGGGTTTTGCGTTGCGACGCCGACCGGGCATGTGTCGAGATGGCAGACCCGCATCATTATGCAACCCTCGACGACCAGAGGGGCAGTCGAAAACCCGTACTCCTCGGCTCCGAGCAGCGCGGCGATGACCACGTCCCGGCCTGTCTTCATCGAGCCGTCCACCTGTACCACGACCCGGTCCCGGAGGCCGTTGCGCAAGAGAGTTTGCTGGGTCTCGGCGAGCCCGAGCTCCCAAGGGCCGCCGGCGTGCTTGGTAGAGCTCATAGGCGATGCGCCCGTGCCGCCGTCGTGGCCGGATATGAGGATGACGTCGGCATGCGCCTTGGCAACGCCTGCCGCCACCGTGCCGACACCGGTTTCTGCCACGAGCTTCACGTTGATACGCGCTCGCGGGTTGGCGTTTTTCAGGTCGTAGATGAGCTGGGCGAGATCCTCGATCGAGTAGATGTCGTGGTGGGGAGGCGGCGAGATAAGGCCGACTCCCGGTGTGGAATAGCGAGTTTTGGCGATCCAGGGGTAGACCTTTTTACCGGGCAGCTGGCCGCCCTCGCCCGGTTTTGCACCCTGGGCCATCTTGATCTGGATGTCGTCGGCGTGCACGAGGTACTCGCTCGTAACCCCAAAACGCCCTGCGGCCACCTGGCGGATGGCGCTCCGCCGGCTGTCGCCGTTGGCGTCCGGGACGTCGCGCTCGGGGTCCTCACCACCCTCCCCGCTGTTGCTACGGCCACCGATGCGGTTCATGGCGATCGCCAAAGTCTCGTGAGCTTCCTGTGAGATCGCACCGTACGACATCGCTCCTGTCGAAAACCTTTTTACGATCGAAGAAACCGGCTCCACCTCGTTGAGCGGGACGGGGTGGCGCCCCGTTTCGGCAGCCGGCCGGAGCCGCAGGAGGCCCCGCAAGGTCGCCAGGTTGTGCGACTGGTCGTCCACGGCGCGGCTGTAATCCTTGAAGATCTTGTAGCTCTTGGCCCGGGTGGCGTGCTGGAGCTTGAACACCGTGTCCGGGTTGAAAAGGTGGTACTCGCCCTCACGCCTCCATTGCCACTCGCCGCCAGGCTCGAGGTCGCGGTGAGCAAGCTCGGTCGGCCGCCCCGGCCACGCAGCCCGGTGCCTCGCGAGCGCCTCCGCCGCGATGCCGTCGAGCCCGATCCCCTCCACCTGGCTGGCTGCGCCCTGGAAATAGCGCTCGACGACGTCGCCCGCCAGGCCGACTGCTTCGAACACCTGGGCACCCGTGTACGACGGGACGGTCGAAATGCCCATCTTGGACATCGTTTTCAGTACGCCCTTGGCCGCCGCCTTCACATAGTTTTGCAAGGCCCTGCGGGCAGACATGCCGGCTATTGCGCCGCGCCTCACCTGGTCGACCACCGTGTCGAAGGCGAGGTAGGGGTTTACGGCAGCTGCGCCGAAGCTGATCAGGCATGCGATGTGATGGACCGCTCGCGCCTCGCCGGTCTCGACGATCAAGCCGACGCGCGTGCGGAGTTTTTTGTCCACGAGGTAGTGGTGTACGGCTGAGACGAGCAGGAGCGACGGGATCGGGACGAAGTCGGCATTGGCGTGGCGGTCTGAGAGCACGACTACGCTCGCCCCGTCGGAAACAACCGCGTTTTCGACCTCGCTGCAAACGCGTTCGAGGGCCTCGCGCAGCCGTTCGCCCGGGGGTCGCTCACCCTTGGCGTCGAAGAGACCGTCGATGGCGAACGTGCGCCAACCAGGTACCAGGCCGTCCTCGTCGACGTAGAGGAGGGTGGAAAGCTCGTCGTTGGTCAAGATG
>DATJMJ010000142.1:0-6246 GCA_035508795.1 Acidimicrobiales bacterium | reverse complement strand
ACATCGACGTGACATCCGTCATCGTTGAGGCCGGCCAGTTGTGGGACCGCCAGCGCTGTGCGCCACGGAGCAGGTTAGCCGCCCCGGGGCCTTGGCCCTACCCAATATGACCCTGATATGACCCCGAGATAACCCCGGGCCAACCCTGGGCCGGGGTAACCCCGCACCCATGCATGGCGCCGTATGACCTTTGGACGACGACGGCGCAGGACCGGCGGACGGCTCCCGGTCGGCCCGGTACGGTCCACCACCGAACATACGTTTGGTAGTATTGTGACAAGAGTTACAGAGGTGCAATTTCGCCAAGGAGCCACGGAGCCGAGGAGCGACCCCCCAGCGATGGGGGTGCCTTCGCGGTGCAGGACGCCGGCGGTAACGGTCACACCCCCTCAATAGGTTCTCAGCCGACCAACTACCAAGACACAAATGAGAGGACGGTCCCCCACGGTGGAACGTGAGAAGGCATTGGAGATGGCTCTCGGCCAGATCGAGAAGCAGTTCGGCAAGGGCGCCATAATGCGCATGGGCGAAAATGCCCACATGCAGGTCGAGGCCATCCCGACCGGCGCGCTTTCCCTCGACCTGGCGCTCGGTATCGGCGGGCTCCCCCGCGGCCGCATCGTCGAGCTGTTCGGGCCCGAATCGTCAGGGAAGAGCACCCTGGCCATGCACGTCGTCGCCGAGGCGCAGCGCAACGGAGGGATCTGCGCCTACATCGATGCCGAGCACGCCATGGACCCGGTGTACGCCAAGGCCATCGGGGTAAACGTCGACGACCTCCTCATTTCCCAGCCCGACACCGGGGAGCAGGCGCTCGAGATCGCCGACATGCTGATCCGTTCGGGTGCGCTCGACGTGATAGTCATCGACTCCGTCGCCGCCTTGACGCCACGAGCCGAAATAGAAGGCGAGATGGGCGACGCCCACGTCGGTCTCCAAGCGCGCCTCATGTCCCAAGCATTGCGGAAGTTGACAGCCACCTTGAGCAAGTCCAGGACCATCGCGGTCTTCATCAACCAGCTCCGGGAGAAGATCGGAGTGATGTTCGGCTGCTTCCAGTACAACACCCGCGTGACCCTGGCCGACGGTACTCAGGAAAAGATCGGCAAGATCGTCAACCAGCGCTTGCCTGTCGAAGTTCTCTCGTACGACCCCGAGCAAGATGCAATTGTGCCGAGGAAGGTCGTGAGCTGGTTCGACAACGGCACCACCGACCAATTCCTCCAGTTCACGGTCGCTCGACCAGGTGGCAATGGCAAGTCCCAGTTCGGTTGCACACCCAACCACCAGGTCCGCACGCCGGGAGGATGGAAGGAGGCGCAGCAACTTGGTGTTGGCGACAGAGTCCTCGAAGCAGTGGAGCACCGGCTCTCAGATTTTCAGTGGCAGGTTCTGCTCGGAGCGCTTATGGGCGATGGAGCTTTGTCGCCCACCCGCAGTGCTCACGGTGGCCGGTTCCGTTGGGGGCACGGTGCCAAACAGCAGCCGTACGCCGATTGGAAGGCCTCTCTCTTCGGGAACCTGAACCCAAGCCGTTCCACCAACGCCAAGGGCGATGTTTTCTACGACATGACTCCCCTACCGGAGCTCGCAGAGCTGAGGTCGGCCGTCTACCTGGCCGGCAAAAAGGTCCTCAGCGAGGACTACCTGAAGGCTCTAACGCCCCTGTCGCTTGCCATTTGGTACATGGACGACGGTTCTTACAGTGAACGTTCCAAGGGCCTGCAAGCTCGTACCGCCGACGGGAGTGGCCGTGCCGAGATCTGCGTGGAAGCGTTGGAACCTACCTCACGTCAGCGACTGGTCGACTACCTCGCCGGCACTTGGGGCATTCATGCTCGTATACGGCTAGCGGGCCGGACAGCGAAGGCGGTGCTCAGCTTCCCCAAGGACGAGACTGCGAAGCTCCAGGCGCTGGTCGCCCCGTTCGTCCACCCATCAATGGAGTACAAGCTCCAACCCCGGTTCCGCGGCCGGTTCGCTGTCGAGCCCGTGTTCGCCTCCCCGCGCCAAACGCTCGTTCCCATGCCGGTCGTGGACGTCCGGCAGAAACCTCGTACTCGCAGTATGCGTAG
Organism: Acidimicrobiales bacterium; assembly: GCA_035508795.1. Lineage (GTDB taxonomy): Bacteria > Actinomycetota > Acidimicrobiia > Acidimicrobiales > Palsa-688 > DATJMJ01. Next base: position 4,171 of record DATJMJ010000142.1, on the reverse strand, counting down.
GTTCGACATTGAGGTCGAGCACAGCCACAACTACTTCGTAGACGGCGTCATGGTCCACAACAGCCCGGAGGTCACCCCGGGCGGCCGGGCGCTCAAGTTCTACTCCTCGATCCGCCTCGACATCCGCAGGATCGAGTCGATCAAGGACGGAGCCGAGGTCGTCGGGAACCGGACGCGGGTCAAGGTGGTCAAAAACAAGTGCGCCGCACCTTTCAAGCAGTGCGAGTTCGACATCATGTACTCCAAGGGCATCAGCCGTGAGGGCTCGCTCCTCGACGTGGCCACCGAGTTCGGCATCGTTCGCAAGTCGGGTGCCTGGTTCACCTACGAGGGCGAGCAGATCGGGCAGGGCCGTGAAAATGCCAAGGCCTTCCTCAGCGAGAACCTCGAAATGATGATCGAGATCTCCGAGAAGGTCCGTCAAAAAGTCGGGGTAGGCGCAGCCGCAGCTCCCGAAAGCGACGCAGACGACCCGCTCCTGCTCGAAGACTGACCTAGGGCAACGACAAAAGGGAGCGCTCACATATTCGCAAATGCGTACCCCGGTCGGCGACACGCACGAGGTTCGTTGCGCTCGCGCTCCCTTTTGACGAAAAAGTTTCAGCTTTTTTGTAGCATCCCACTGCAAAGGGCGCGATACTTGTATCGTTGTGGTCAAAATAGACGCTTGGTAGTTCGTTCGCCAAGCCTTTGCCCGTGGCCCCAGGAGGCTGAGTTGTGGCGCCTTTTAGCCTGGCAGGTGAACCCTTAACTGCTGAACTGGACTTGACGACCTCGTCTCAGTCCAGCGAGCTGACTGAGTTCGAGGACCGCCTCGGGGTCGTGAAGGCGCTTGTCGACGCATTGGCCCGCGCGAGCGACGTGCACAAGGTGATCGAGTTTTCCACAGACCGTGCGCAGGCTATGACTGCCCTGCAATCGGAGCCTTTTTCCTACACCCGGGACCAGGCCGAGGCAGTGCTCGACATGCCTTTCCACTGGCAGTCGGCAGATGTTGTGCAACGGCTACGTGCCGAGCGCGACGAGCTGGAAGTTCGCTGCGCAGAGCTGCGTGAGCACGTTACCGAGGTCGTCACGCTCCACTGGTTCGGGTAGGGCGCCTTACACCGCGATTTAGCGGTGACCGAAATCCGGAGGACTAGTCGCGCTGCTGTCGCTTGCTCTAATTAGCGACAGCTTGTGAAGTTTCTCCGTTTTGGGCAATTAACGAGCGCCGCAACATGTCAAGGGCGTACGTCGCTGCCCGCTCCCTGATCAGTTCACGAGTGCCGCCGAGGGAGAGGGGTGACACGCTAATGCCGCCGTCGTCGGCGACTGCGACAAAGACCGTCCCAACCGGTTGGCCGTCCTGAGTGGACGGGCCGGCCACGCCCGTCAGGGACAAACCAATATCGGCTCTCAGGACCTTTTTCACGCCTTGCGCCATTTCGCCAGCGGCCTTTTCGCTCACGACGGGGCCCGGCGTCACCCCGAGCAGGTCTTGCTTACGGTTGTCGCCGTAAGGGACTACCGCCCCGGCGAACCAGGCGCTCGCACCCGGCACAGAAGTCAGCCGGGCACCGACCAACCCGCCTGTGAGGGACTCGGCCACTCCGAGCGTGAGCCCGGCGCCGCTCAACAGACGGCCGACCAAGACCTCGAGACCTTCCTCGTCGACGCCTCCCACCGAGTCGCCAAGGAGCAGGCGCAGTTCGGCCTCTTCTACGTCGAGGGCATGCTGTGCTTCGGCGTCGGCGGCTGCTTGGTCGCGGCCGGTCCCCCGGGCAGTGATGCGCACCCTGACGCCTTCGGCCACGTTGGCCAGAAAAGCGATCGTGGTGCTCGTACCTTCCAGCGCCACCACCCGGGGCGCGACTATCTCGGCCACTTTGGACTCGGGCACACCCCAGACCCGCAAAAACCGGCTCTTTACGGTGGCGTGCCCGCCCGAACGACGCACGAGGTCCGGCACGATGACCTTGCCGACGAGGTCTCTCATCTCCGCCGGCACCCCCGCCACTGCGTAAACGACCTTTTCGCCAAAGGGGCAAATGAGGCCGGGAGCCGTGCCGAGCTCGCCGAGGACCGCCGTGGCGCCCTGCGGGACGTCAGCTTGCTTGTAGTTGGTAACCGGGACTTCACGGTTACGAAAACGTTCCCGGAGCCAAGCCTCGATCTCGGGGTCCCGCACGAGAGGCGCTCCGATCACCTCGGAGATGGCTTCGCGAGTGATGTCGTCCTGAGTCGGGCCGAGCCCGCCGCAGCAGATGACGGCATCGGAGCGTTCCAGCGCCGAGACCAAGGCCGCCGAGATCCGCGCGTGGTTGTCGCCGACCTTTGCCTGGTAGTAGCAGTCGATCCCGGCCTCGGCCAAACGTTGGCCTATCCACGAAGAGTTGGTGTCGACAATCTGGCCGAGCAACAATTCGGTCCCGATCGCAAGGACCTCACAGTCCACCGTGCGCGCCCCCTTCAGGCCCGGGTCGCCAAGGTGCGGCGCGATGCCGCCCTCGAGTCGAGCAGGTACTGGGCCGCGCTCGTCCAGGCAAGGATGACTGCTAACCATAGGGCCACGCGCGAAACGGTGAGGCGAGAAGACCAGGCGACCGGTAACAGTACGAGCCCGACAGTGAAGAACTCGACCAGTGTCTTCACCTTGCCGACCCAGCGGGCCGGCACGCTGACACCTTGCTTGGCGACTGCAAGCCTGTAACCAGTGATCAGTACCTCGCGGACGGCGAGGAGGGCGACAGGCACCCAGGTGAACTTCCCGAGCGCGACCATGGTAACGAGGGCGCCGAGGACCATGAACTTGTCGGCCAGCGGGTCGAGGAAAGCCCCCGAAGTGCTCGGACCCCGCCGCCGGGCCAACCACCCGTCCGCCACGTCGCTCATGGCGAGCGCCACCCAGAAAAGCAGGGCCGCCCACGAGGGGGTGGCGCGGACGACTATCAGGACAAGTAACGGCGTCGCTGCCAGGCGCGCCACCGTCACCCCATTGGCCGCCGTCCGGATGCGACCGGTGGCCAGCACCGGCGAACCGCTCACGACCGCTCCTTTACCCGGTCCGCTACGGGGCGGCCGACCAGGTCGGGCCCGACCGTCCCGGTTATCCTTACCTCCGCCCACGCGCCGATGGGGAGCTTGCGGGGGACGCGCACGACGCCGTCGATCTCAGGCGCTTCCCGGTGGCCCCTCGCCTCGCCCGGGGCGTCCACGAGGACCCGGTAGGTGGAGCCGACCAGATCCCGGCGGCGGGCGAAGGTGACCGAGTCCTGCAGCTCGGAGCACTCCCTCATGCGCTCAGCCACAAGCCACGACGGTACATGCCCGTCAAGCCCGGCGGCGAACGTCCCCTCCTCGGGCGAAAATTGGAAGAAACCCGCCCAGTCGAGCTGGGCCTCCTTTAGGAACGCGAGCAGGTTGTCGTGGTCTTGCTCGGTCTCGCCCGGGTACCCGATGATGAACGATGACCGCAGCGCGGCGTCCGGGTAAGACTTCCTGATACGTGCGACCTTGGCAAGGAAGCGCTCGCCGTCCCCGAAGCGCCGCATCCTCCGCAACAACGGCCGCGAAACGTGTTGGAGCGACAGGTCGAAATAGGGGCACCCGCTTTGCCCGATCGCCTCGACGAGCTCATCGCTCAGCCCCGACGGGTAGAGGTAGAGCAGCCGCACGCGCTCCACACGTTTGCGCACTTCCCCAAAAAGGTCGACAAGACGTCCCTCAGCTTTCGCCCGAGTGCCAGACGCGTCCCGGCCCCAGGAAACGAGGTCCTGCGCCACGAGCACGACCTCCTGGGCGCCCAGGGCCTCGACCTCTGCCAGTACCGCCGTGCTTGCCCGCGACCGCTGAGGCCCCCGAAAAGACGGGATGGCACAAAAGCCGCAACGCCTGTCGCAACCCTCGGCAATCTTGACGTAGGCCCAGGGCGCCGAGGCGGGAGGCCTTGGCAGGTTGAGGAGGTCGAAGGAAGGCAGGACCTGGGCAGCTGGGCCGACGTCGGCGACCGTGCTGATGGCGCCGACCGGGCTGATGGCGCCGACCGGGCTGATGGTGCCGACCGGGCTGACGTCGCCGACCGTGCTGATGGCGCCGACCGGGCCACCCCGGTTGACGGGCGCGGCTCGGTCGAGCGGGCCAAGTCGGCCAAGTCGGCCGGGTGAGCCGAGGTGGCCGGCATCGTGCGCCT